>JAGOEY010000006.1:17759-24226 GCA_017997515.1 Burkholderiaceae bacterium
TGTTTGTAGAGCGCGTACAGCTTGAGCAGGGTGGCGTTGTCGGGGCGCTCGCTCAGGTTTTTGGAGTTGGCAACAGCGGCTTCAAAACGGGTGGTCAGATCGGACATGAACGGTCTCCTGGGTTGTTAGGGTAATCGCGCTGTATCTTACGTGTGCTGCGCGCCCACAATGGCGGTTTTGCCCTAGTGCCACCGCACTAGAAACGCACGGCTCATTGCACACGTTTATGGTCACCCGCATCACACCCGACTCCGATTCTGCTGCCACCTCTGCGGCTGCCAGCACGCCCCGCCGCCGTGCAGCCAAGTCCGCCGCCACGTCTGCTGCAAGCACCGCCGAGCGGGTGCAAAAAAACGTGCGCCGCACCGCCAGCGGCGTGCTGGGCTTACACGGCGAACGTATGAGCAAGGTGGATACCGCCTGGCTGCGTATGGACTCGCCCAGCAACCTGATGATGATTGTGGGTGTGTGGACGCTGCAGCCCGGCATCGGTTATGACGCCCTGTGTGAGCGGGTGCAGGAGCGGCTGCTCAAGTACAACCGCTTCACCCAGCGCGTGGTGGAAGACGCGGCGGGGGCAAGCTGGCTGACCGACCGCAACTTCGACCTGGCCAACCATGTGGTGCGCGAAAAACTTGCCCGCCCGCGCAAGGGGCAGACCCAGCAGTCGGTGCTGCAGGAGCGGGTGGGTATCCTGGCCATGCAGCCGCTCGACCCCAAACGCCCGCTGTGGCAATTCCATCTGGTCGAAGACTACGAAGACGAAGAAGGCCACAAAGGCAGCGCCCTGCTGGTGCGTATCCACCACTGTATTGCCGACGGTATTGCACTCATCTCGGTCACCATGTCGCTGGTGGACGGTGGTGCCGCGCCGCCGTCGCGCCGCCGCCGCGAAGCACCGGAAAGCGCCGAGGACTGGATTGCCAACGCCCTGATCAAACCCCTGACAGGTATGACCGTGAAGGCGCTGGGTATGGCCGGTGAAGGGGCCGCTGGCGCCCTGAACGCGCTGCGTGCCCCTGAAAAAGCCGTGAGTGCCAGTAAACTCAATTCCGCCGGTATGGCCCGTATGGCCTGGCAGGTGATGAACGACGCCGCTGCCTTGGCCTTGATGCCCGACGACTCTCCCACCCGCCTCAAAGGCAAACCGGGCACCGCCAAACGGGTGGCCTGGTGCCGCCCCATTCCGCTGGCCGAAGTCAAAGCGGTGGGCAAGGCGCTGAACTGTTCGGTCAACGACGTGCTGCTGAGCTGTGTGGCCGGGGCGATTGGCAGCTATTTGCGCGAGCTGGGTGACGAGATGGACGGCAAAGAGATTCGCGCCATGGTGCCGATCAACCTGCGCCCGCTGGACGAAGCCTACAAGCTGGGCAACCGTTTTGGCCTCGCCCCGCTGGTGCTGCCAATCGGGCTGCAAAACCCGATCGAACGTGTGTTTGACGTGCGCCGTCGCATGAACAGCCTCAAGGGCAGCACCCAGCCGCTGCTGGCGTTTGGCATGTTGTCGGTGGCGGGTATGCTGGTCAAACCCGCGCAGGAGGCGCTGCTCAATCTGTTTGGCCGCAAGACCACTGCGGTGATGACCAATGTGCCCGGCCCCGCCAAGAAGCTCAAACTCTGTGGCTCCACGCTGGAGCAGTCGATGTTCTGGGTGCCGCAGTCGGGCGACATTGGCCTGGGTGTATCCATCCTGAGTTATGGCGGCGGTGTGCAGTTTGGGGTGATCACCGACACCACGCTGTGCCCCGACCCGCAGGCCATCATCGACGCGTTCGAGCCTGAATTCACCCGGCTCTCGGTGGTGACACTGATGCTGCCCTGGGGCGACGAATAGCCCGCGTGTAGGACGGTGCCGGGGAATACGCGGCGCTGCGGCGCACCCGGTTGACGCCGCAGCACGCAGGCCAAAGAATGGCGGATTTGTGTTTCCATCCGGGTGTCCGCCATGTCCATCCTGCTGCGCAAAATCGACCATGTTCTCCAGGGCATGGCCACACCTTTGGCCATCCACCTGCCGTCGGGGCAACGTATCGGGCCGGCGCGCCCGGCGGTGACACTGGGCTTCCACGATCTGGGCGCTTTGACGGCACTGGGCACGGGCCAGGTCGGCGCATTGGCCGAAGGCCTGGTCGAAGGGCGCATCTGGCTCGATGGCAGCATGCGCACGCTGATGGCCGCCGCGGCCGACCTGTTACACGTCCAGGGTGCACCAGTGCAGGCCCCAACCCAGGGCTGGCGGCAGATGCTGCACCGCACGCGTTCACTGGCGTCCCACACACCGCAGCGCGACGCGGAGCAGGTGCAGTTTCACTACGACGTGTCGGACGACTTTTATGCCCTGTGGCTGGACCCGCGCCGCGTCTATTCGTGTGCCTATTACTCAGACCCAGCCATGCCGTTAGCGCAGGCGCAGGAGGCCAAACTCGACCTGGTTTGCCGCAAGTTGATGCTGCAGCCGGGTGAGCGGTTTCTGGATGTGGGGGCGGGCTGGGGTGGCCTGCTGCTGTGGGCGGCCGAACACTACGGTGTGGACTGCACCGGCATCACCTTGTCGCACAACCAGTACACCTATGTGCAGCAGCGCATCGCGCAGAAAGGCCTGCAGGGCCGCGTGCGTGTGGAGCTGTGTGACTACCGCGCGCTGGCCCCGGCGCAGCCGTTCGACAAGATCGCCTCGGTGGGTATGTTTGAACACGTGGGGCGCGCACAGATGGCGGCCTATTTTGGCCAGCTGCAGCACCTGCTGCGGCCCGGCGGGCTGGTGCTGAACCATGGCATCACGGCCGCTGGTGTGGGGTACAACCAGCTCGGTGCGGGTATGGGCGATTTTGTCGAGAAATACATCTTTCCCGGTGGCGAATTGCTGCACACCAGCGAGGTCTTGCGCGAGATGGCAGGGGCCGGGCTGGAGATGCTGGACACCGAAAACCTGCGTCCGCATTACGCTCACACCCTGTGGGCCTGGTCCGATGCGCTGGAGGCCCAGCTGGATGCTGCCCAGCATGTGCTGGCGCTGCGCGGCGGCAGCAAACGCGCCGCCAAAACCCTGCGCGCCTACCGCCTGTATCTGGCGGGCAGTGCCATGGGGTTTGAGCAGGGCTGGATGGCGCTGCACCAGATCCTGGCGGCCCGGCCCGATGGCAAGATCCACCACCCGCCTGCGGGAGTGATTGCCCGCGAACTTCCCGGCGCACAATCGGTCTACCCGTTCCGGCGTGACTACATTTATTCGACGACAAAAAAGGAGAAGTGATGCTCTACAAATTCAAATCCCAGGCCACCGCCGACGTCATCATGCTGGAGGTCAACGGCCGCCAGTTGCTGGAGATCATTGGCAAAAAGCCCGGCCCGCAGGGCATCATCACTGCCGCTCAAGTGCCCGCTGCCGTGGCGGCTCTGCAGGCCGCCATCACCCACGAAGAAGCCCTGCCCAAACAGCGGGTGGACAGCGACGAGGAGGACGAAGGCAGCGCCAAAGGAGTGGGGGTGTCGCTGCGCCAGCGCGCTGCGCCGTTTATCGACCAACTGCAGCGCAGTGCGGCCGAGGGTAAAGACGTGGTCTGGGGCGTTTAATCTGATCCCCCCCGAAGCGCCTTGGGCGCTTCCCCAAGGGGGCGCATCCAGTGGCCTGGCGGAGCCAGTTCCACGGGTGCACTGGTAAAGGCACGCCCGATAGGTCACTCACCACCAAGCGTGGCTTACATGCCCTTTTGGCCTAGCGCTTTTTCGATCTTCTGGTCGGTCTTGAACTGGCTCAATGCATACACCGCCCAGATGGCGGCCGGAATCCAGCCGATCAGGGTGAGCTGCAAAATCAGGCACACCACACCGGATAGCGGCCGGCCGATGGTGAAAAAGGTGAGCCAGGGCAGCAGCAGGGCAATCAGCAAACGCATGGAGGTCCTTCGGGTCTAAATGGATAACGTGTCTATTATCCCGGCCCCACTTACGCCCATCCAAGCGCACACCATGGCGCTGTCACAGGGCTCTGGCAGGCTCCGGGGTTTCAGCGTCCGAGGTTTCTCCATGGAAATTTGCACCACACTGGTGTGGCCGTTGGTTGTGCTGGTGATGGCTGTGGGTGTTGGCCGCACCGAAGCCCATGACGCCACCCAGCCCCAGGTGATTGCTCACCGCGGTGCCAGCGGTTACCTGCCCGAGCACACGCTGGGTGGCTACGAGCTAGCCATCAAGATGGGGGCCGACTTCATCGAGCCTGACCTGCAAATTTCCAAAGACGGCGCACTGGTCGCCATCCACGATGACACGCTGCAACGCACCACCAACGTCACCAGCCTGTTTGCCCAGCGTAACGGCGGCTACAAAGTGGCGGACTTCACACTGGCCGAGATCAAGACCCTGACCGTGTTACCTACTGGCACCGGCAAGACCAGTTACCCCGGCTTTACCCCCAGCGCGGCTGACCCGTTCAAGGTACCGACGTTCCAGGAAGTGGTGGGTTTTGCGCAGGCACAGAGTGCATCCACGCGCCGCCGTGTCGGCCTGTACCCAGAGGCCAAACAGGCCGACCCGGTGATGGAGGACGGCATCCTTAAAACCCTGGCGCAAAACAACTACGGCCCGCAGAGCAAGGTCTTTATCCAGTCGTTCAGCGACGCAACCTTGCGCAGCATGCGGGCCAAACAAGTCGCGCAGAACAACAAGATTCCGCTGATTCAGCTGGGCGTGGCGGTGACAGGCAAAGACGGTGTGGCCAGTGTGGGCGTGATATCTGGCGCTTCGGTGACGGTGCTGCCGCTCAAAGACGTGGCCAGCTTCTCCGAAGGCGTGGGCCTGCTCATCAACAACACCACCTACCCCATCACCAAGGACTACATCATCCAGGCCCATGCGTCTGGCTTGAAGGTGCACGGCTGGACCTTCGCTCAGGCCGACGCCACCCTGTCCGCCGCCGAATACCGCAAGTACCTCGACATGGGCATGGACGGCATGTTTGCCAACTACCCCGACCTGGGTGTGGCAGCGCGCAACAACTTTGTCCAGGGCAAATAAGCCAGCCCGGGCTTTAGTCCACTTTCGCCCCTGACGTCTTGACGACCGGGGCCCATTTCTTCAGCTCCGAGTCAATCAGTGCCGCGAACTCCTGCGGCGTGTTGCCGCTGGGGATCGCGCCTTGGGCCAGCAGGCTGTCCTTGACAGCGGGAACGTTCAGCGCCTTGGCCACTTCACGCTGGATGGCGTTCACGATGTCGGGTGGGGTACCCGCCGGTGCCAGCAGGCCGAACCACGAACTCGCCTCAAAACCCTTGAGCGCCGGGCCCCCTGCCTGCTCCACGGTGGGTATGCCGGGTAATGCGGCCGACGGCTGGGCGCTGGTCACGGCCAGCGCCTTGAGTTTGCCCGCCTTGATCTGCTGCATGGCAGATGGCAGGTTGTCGAACATCACATCCATGCTGCCACCCACCATGTCCATCAACGCCGGGCCCGAGCCGCGGTACGGGAAGTGCAGCATGTAGGTGCCCGTCATCGCCTTGAACAACTCACCGGCCATGTGGATCGAGGTGCCGTTGCCGCTGGACGCCATGTTGAGTTTGCCGGGGTTGGCCTTGGCGTAGGTGATGAAGTCGGCCACGCTGGTGATGCCCAGTGCCCGGGCTTTGTCGGCGTTCACCACCATCACATTGGGCACCCCGGCCACCAGCGTGATGGGGGTGAAGTCCTTCACCGGGTCAAACGACAGCTTGTTGTACAGCGCCTTGTTGATGCCGTGGGTACCCACGGTGCCCATCAGCAGCGTGTAGCCGTCGGGTGCGGCCTTGGCAACGATGTCGGAGCCAATGTTGCCGCCTGCACCGGCACGGTTGTCCACGATAAACGGCTGGCCAAAAGCCTTGGTCAGCTCATTGGCCACCACGCGGGCCAGGATGTCGGTGGTGCCGCCGGGCGCGAAGGGCACCACGATCTTCACCGGTTTGGTGGGCCAGGCGGTTTGCGCCAGGGCCGACAGCGGGGCCGCTACCAGTACGGCAGCGGCGCTGGCCAGCAGGGTGCGGCGGGTGAGGGTTACAGGGAATCGTTTCAATGGGTGCTCCTTGGTGCAGGGGTTTCGATCAGGGTCTGGACGAGGCTTTGAACGCATTGCCCGGCACGGATGCCTAAAGCGGCGGCCAGGGCGTTGCTGTGGCTGACCACACCGTCTTGCAGCGTGCTGCGGGCTTCGCCAATACGGGCGCTGGCGTGGGACACGGTGCAGGCCGCCAGGCCTTGCGCCTGCAGCACCGCCAGTGCCGCCAGGCCTGCGCCATCACGCCCGCCACCCGCGTCGTTGAACACACTGAGCAGTGGCCGCGCGGCCACTGCGTAACGCGCCGAGCTGAGCCCGCCGTGGGAGCCGCTCACGGCCAGGCAGCCGGCATCGGCAGCAGAGAGTTCGGTGATGGAGTCCACCACCCGCAATGGCATGGGCATGGGTCTTTTGTAGCGGAGAAGGCCTGCCTTCACCAGCG
>JAGOEY010000074.1 GCA_017997515.1 Burkholderiaceae bacterium
AGCAGTCCGAAAGGTAGAGCAGGTTTGCGAATAAGAGAGTGGACTTGCAGCGATTGCGGCGCGGAACACGACCGCGACGTCAATGCTGCCAAGAACATTCTCGCGGCGGGACATCGCCGTCTTGCAGTAGGAATCCCTGTCCTTTAGGGCGGGGAGGATGTCAATCTTGTACACACAGCCCGGCACCACCGCAGCTGCCACACTGCTGCCTCTTTTTGACACGGCGCCCTACAGCGCTTTTTGCATCTATGAATCACACCGTTCGCGTCTGGGATCTGCCCACCCGCATTTTTCACTGGTCTTTGGCTGCGTCCATCGTGGCGCTGGTGGTCAGCGCCAAGCTGGGGGGCAACGCCATGGTCTGGCATTTCCGCTTTGGCTATGCGGTGCTGGCACTGCTGCTGTTCCGGCTGGTGTGGGGCCTGGTGGGCGGGCGCTGGTCGCGTTTTGTGGCGTTTTTGTATTCACCAGCGCGCCTGCTGCGCTACCTGCGCGGCCAGGGGCACCCCGAAGATGCGGTGGGCCACAACCCGCTGGGGGCGCTATCGGTGTTTGGCCTGCTGGGGGCCGTCGCCCTGCAAGTGGGCACCGGTCTATTCAGTGACGACGAAATCGCCTTTGCCGGCCCACTGACGCGCTTCGTCTCCAACGACTGGGTCAGCCAGGCCACAGGGCTGCACAAAGACATAGGCCAATACCTGGTCTTGGGCCTGGTGGCACTGCACCTGCTGGCCATCGTGCTGTATGTGCTGGTCAAGCGCCAAAAGAGCATGGTGCGCGCCATGGTGGTGGGCGACAAGGTACTGCCCACGCCGGTGGCCCCCTCCCGCGACGATGCGGCCTCGCGCCTGCTGGCCCTGCTGGTTCTGGCACTGTGCGGTGGTGTCGTCTGGTGGCTGGTCGGGCTGGGGGGCTGACCCCGGGTGAACGCGCTGGTGGCCACAGGCCGGGCACCGCTACACTGGGCTTTCCGTTAGCTGAGCCCTGAGTGCCGTGGACACCCCTTCCGTAACCCTGTCAAACCCCGTCACCCCTGAAGACCTGGACACCGTGCGTGCGCTGTTCCAGGAGTACGCAGACAGTCTGGAGATTGATCTGCACTTTCAGGGTTTTCTGGCCGAACTGGACGCTTTGCCCCATCCGTATGTGGCGCCGCGTGGTGCCCTGCTGGTGGCCCGGGTCGGTGGGGCCGTGGCGGGCTGCTGCGCCTTGCGCCCTTTTGACAACGCCGATTACCCCAATGCCAGCGAAATGAAGCGCTTGTACGTGCGCAAAGCATTTCGCGGTTTTGGCCTGGGCCGACAATTGGCCGAAGCCACCCTGGACTTGGCACGGCAGGCGGGCTACGCCTGCGTCTTGCTGGACACGCTGGACGACATGGAGTCCGCGCGTGCCCTTTACGCTGATTTGGGGTTTGAGGAGATTCCGCCCTACTACCACAACCCGATTGCAGGCGCGCACTACCTCAAAGCTGATATTTTTTAGCGATTTTGGCTGCCAACGCCCGCGCAGCAAGCGCTGGCAGCTCTGCTTTTTATAGCAAATATCAGGCGCGCGCCTGGGCCAACAAGGTGTCGGCATCACTGACCGTAAACTGGCCTGGCCCTTCCACATTGAGCTGCACCACTTTGCCATCCTTGACCAGCATGGAATAGCGGTTGCTGCGCAGGCCCAGGCCCTTGCCTGTCAGGTCCAGCGTCAGGCCGGTGGCCTTGGTGAAAGCAGCATCGCCGTCAGCCAGCATCCGCACCTTGCCAACGGTTTTCTGGTCACGCGCCCAGGCACCCATGACAAAAGCGTCGTTCACGGACACACACCAGATCTCATCGACACCTGCAGCCTTGAATTCGTCGGCCTTGGCCACAAAACCGGGCACATGCTGGGCCGAGCAGGTGGGCGTGAACGCCCCCGGCACGGCAAACAGGGCAATGGTCTTACCCGCAGCAGCCTCGGCCACGTTCACGGGGTTGGGGCCGAGACTACAGCCGTTGCCCTCGGTATCCATAAACTCCACCAAGGTGGTAGCCGGAAGGGTGTCGCCAATGTTGATCATGCAGGTCTCCAAAAAAGAAAAACGACCCACATTGTGGGTCGTTTTCAGGGGCTTTGCAGCGCAGCGCCGTGAAGGCGTTACACCAATGCGGCCTTTGTTACCAAGCGGGTAGCCACCCAGTTCTTGGTCTTGGAGAGCGGACGGCTCTCGGTGATTTCAATCACGTCACCCGTGTGGAATTCGTTGTTTTCGTCGTGCGCGTGGTACTTGCTCGACTTGCCAACGATCTTGCCGTAGAGCTCGTGGGTCACACGGCGCTCGACCAGCACGGTCACGGTTTTTTCACGCTTGTCGCTGACCACCTTGCCAATCAAGGTGCGCTTGAGGGATTTTTTAGCTTCCGTCATGTGGGCTCCTTACTTGGCGGCTTGCTTTTCAGCAAGAATGGTCTTGGCGCGGGCGATGTCACGGCGCGTAGTGCGCAGCGTGCCCGTGTTGTTCAGTTGTTGCGTAGCCTTTTGCATGCGCAGACCGAAATGGGCTTTTTGCAAAGCCTTGATTTCTTCCTTGATGCCAGCGACGTCTTTTTGGCGCAGTTCAGCAGTATTCATATCAGTTTCTCCTGAAATCACTGACCCACCATGCGCGAGACAAACGTCGTGCGCAGGGGCAGCTTGGCAGCGGCCAGACGGAAGGCTTCGCGGGCGAGTTCTTCGGGCACACCGACGATCTCAAACACGATCTTGCCAGGCTGGATTTCGGCCACGTAGTACTCAGGATTGCCCTTACCGTTACCCATACGCACTTCGGCAGGCTTGGTAGAAATGGGCTTGTCCGGAAACACGCGGATCCAGATACGACCACCACGCTTGACGTGGCGGGAGATTGCACGGCGTGCAGCCTCCAGCTGACGGGCCGTCAGACGGCCACGGTCGGTGCACTTCAGACCGAAATCACCGAACGCCACCGAGTTGCCCCGGGTAGCGACGCCAGTGTTGCGGCCTTTTTGTTCCTTGCGGAACTTGCGGCGAGCAGGTTGCAGCATCTTTTATTCTCCTTTTCCGTCCGCTGCTGTAGCGGGCGCGTCTGCTTTACGAACGCGCTTAACGGCATCGGCACCAGCGCCGGCGGGTTTGTCGCTGCCATCGGCAGGCGCAGCGTTGGCACCTGCGGGGCGGCGTGGACCACCACGGCCAGCACCAGCGCGGTCGCCACCAGGGCGGCCATCACGGCGGGGGCCACGGGGACGGCGCTCTTCGTCTGGACGCGGTGTTTCCACAGCGGGCAGATCGTTGCGACCCAAGGTGTCACCCTTGTAAACCCAGACCTTCACGCCGATCACGCCGTAAGTGGTCTTGGCTTCAGAGGTGCCATAGTCGATATCAGCGCGCAGCGTGTGAAGTGGCACGCGACCTTCGCGGTACCACTCACAGCGGGCGATTTCGATACCGTTCAAGCGGCCGGACGACATGATCTTGATGCCCAGGGCACCCAGACGCATGGCGTTTTGCATGGCACGCTTCATGGCACGGCGGAACATGATGCGCTTTTCGAGCTGCTGGGTGATCGAGTCAGCGATCAGCTTGGCATCGATTTCAGGCTTGCGCACTTCTTCGATGTTCACTGCCACTGGCACGCCCAGGCGCACAGCGAGTTCCTTCTTCAGGTTCTCGATGTCTTCGCCCTTCTTGCCGATTACCACGCCCGGACGTGCCGAGTAAATGGTGATGCGGGCATTCTTGGCGGGGCGCTCGATCAGGATGCGCGAAACCGACGCATTCTTCAGCTTGGCCTTGAGGTACTCGCGCACCTTGATGTCTTCGGCCAGCATGCCAGCGAAGTCACGGTTGCTGGCGTACCAGCGGCTTGCCCAGTTACGGCTGACCGCCAGGCGGAAGCCGGTAGGATGGATTTTCTGTCCCATAGTCTTCCTTGGCCTCAGTTGCCAACCGTCACGTACACATGGCACGTGGGCTTGCTGATGCGATTGCCGCGGCCTTTGGCGCGCGCGGTGAAGCGCTTGAGCGTGGTGCCTTGTTCGACGTAGATGGTCTTGACCTTCAATTCGTCGATGTCAGCGCCATCGTTGTGTTCGGCGTTGGCAATGGCCGACTCCAGAACCTTCTTGACGATGCCCGCAGCTTTTTTCTGCGTGAAGCTCAAGATGTTCAAGGCTTGGTCAACCTTCTTGCCGCGGATCAGGTCAGCGACCAGACGGCCCTTATCGACCGACAGACGGACGCCCCGGAGGACTGCACGTGTTTCAGACATGGTCGTTCCTTATTTCTTCTGGACTTTTTTGTCCGCGGGGTGACCCTTGAAGGTGCGCGTCAGGGCGAATTCGCCCAGTTTGTGGCCCACCATCTGGTCGGTGACATACACCGGCACGTGCTGCTTGCCGTTGTGAACGGCGATGGTCAGACCGATGAAATCGGGCAGAACCATAGAGCGACGCGACCAGGTTTTCACTGGCTTCTTGTCCTTGGTGGCGATGGCTTTTTCAACCTTGGCCAGCAAGTGATGGTCAACAAACGGACCCTTTTTGAGAGAGCGAGTCATTTGCTACCCCTTACTTCTTGCGACGCGACACAATCATGCCTTGTGTGCGCTTGTTGTTGCGGGTGCGATAACCCTTGGTCAGATTGCCCCAAGGATCGACGGCATGGCGGCCTTCACCAGTACGACCTTCACCACCACCATGGGGGTGATCCACCGGGTTCATGGCCACACCGCGCACTGTCGGGCGAATACCCATCCAGCGCTTGACACCGGCCTTGCCCAGTTGGCGCAGGCTGTGCTCTTCGTTGGCAACTTCACCAATGGTGGCGCGGCATTCGATGTGGATGCGGCGCACTTCGCCCGAGCGCATACGCACTTGGGCATACGTGCTTTCGCGGGCCAGCAGCGTAGCCGAAGCACCTGCCGAACGGGCAATTTGCGCACCAGCACCGGGCTTGAGCTCGATGCAGTGAATGGTCGAACCGACGGGGATGTTGCGGATAGGCAACGTGTTGCCAGCACGGATCGGCGCTTCGGAACCGGACATCAGCGTGCTGCCGACTTCCAGGCCACGGGGAGCGATGATGTAACGACGCTCACCGTCGGCATAGCACACCAGAGCGATGTGGGCCGTACGGTTGGGGTCGTATTCAATGCGCTCGACCTTGGCGGCAATGCCGTCTTTGTTGCGCTTGAAGTCCACCACACGGTAGTGGTGCTTGTGGCCACCGCCCTTGTGGCGGGTAGTGATGTGACCATTGTTGTTACGGCCAGCTTTCTGGAACTGGGGTTCCAGCAGCGGGGCGTAACCATCGCCCTTGTACAGGTGGTCACGGGTAACCTTCACCACAGCACGTTGGCCGGGCGAAGTGGGTTTCATCTTGATGACAGCCATGATTACGCGGCCTCCCCGGACAGGTTCAGCTCTTGACCGGGCTTGAGCGTCACATAGGCCTTGCGAACGTTGTCGCGGCGGCCCATGGTCTTGCCAAAACGCTTGGTCTTGCCTTTGGTGTTCACCACAGACACGCCCTTGACCTCGACCTTGAACATCAATTCCACAGCGGCCTTGATTTCAGTCTTGGTGGCGGTCTGCAGCACCTTGAACGTCACAGCATTGGACTTTTCAGCAACCATGGTGGCCTTTTCGGACACGATGGGAGCGACCAGCACCTGCATCAGACGACCTTCGTCAAACTTGGGGCTATTCATGCGAACATCTCCTTGAGCTTGTCGATCGCGCCCTTGGTGACGATGACCTTCTTGTAATGCACCAGCGACACGGGATCAGCGTAACGGGGCTCAACGACGAGCACGTTCACCAGATTGCGGGAAGCCAGGTACAGGTTCTCGTCCACTTCTTCGGCAATCACCATGACGGATTGCAGGTTCATGGCCTTGAACTTGTCGGCCAGCACCTTGGTCTTGGGCGATTCGAGTTTGAGCGAATCCACCACAGCCAGACGACCTTCACGGGCCAGCTGCGAGAAGATCGAAGCCATACCAGCGCGGTACATCTTCTTGTTGATCTTCTGGGTGAAGTTTTCGTCAGGCATGTTCGGGAAAATCCGACCGCCCCCACGCCACAGAGGCGAAGACGTCATACCAGCGCGAGCGTTACCCGTACCCTTTTGCTTGAAAGGCTTTTTGGTCGAGTGACGGACTTGTTGGCGGTCTTTCTGGGCACGGGTGCCTTGGCGACCGTTGGCGCGGTAAGCGACCACGATCTGGTGAACCAGATCTTCGTTGTATTCACGACCGAATACGGTTTCAGGAACATCCAGCTTGGATGCGCCTTGGCCTTGGTCATTCAGGAGTTCGAGCTGCATTAGTTCGCTCCTTTGGCGGCTTTGGCCTTGATGGCGGGACGCACGCTCACGAACCCACCCTTGGAACCGGGGATTGCGCCCTTGATCAAGAGCAGTTGACGCGCTTCGTCGATGCGGATGACATCGAGGTTTTGCGTGGTCTTGGTGACGTCGCCAAGGTGGCCCGTCATGCGCTTGCCGGGGAACACGCGACCGGGGTCTTGTGCCATACCGATGGAGCCGGGCACATTGTGCGAACGGCTGTTACCGTGCGACGCGCGCTGCGAGGCCATGTTGTGGCGCTTGATCGTACCGGCGTAGCCCTTACCGATGGAAGTGCCTTGCACGTCCACTTTTTGGCCCACGGAAAACACATCGGTCACGGGAACCGTGGCACCAGCGGCGTACTTGCCAGCAGTATCAGCAGTGACGCGGAATTCCTGGATGATTTCACCGGCTTCCACACCTGCCTTGGCAAGGTGGCCGGCTTCTGGCTTGGTCACGCGCGAAGCTTTGCGCGAACCGAAAGTGACCTGCAAGGCCACATAGCCATCGTTCTCTTGGGTTTTGATCTGGGTCACGCGGTTGTTAGACACATCCACCACTGTGACGGGCACTGCGTCCCCATCATCAGTGAACAGACGCATCATGCCCACCTTGCGGCCCAGCAACCCCAGGGAGTTGCTCAGACTCATTTGTTTCTCCAAAACTTCCACCGCCGCGACTTCAATTGGCCCCGGCGTTGCACTCTCGTGCATGAAAGACGGTTGATAAAACTTCGCCTGTTTGCATATGACTTGCACACACAAAACAGGCGAAGCCGCAAAGTATAGCGCGAACAGCTTTCACAAGCAAGTTCGCGCTATGGCTTTACTTTTTCGGCGCGTGCTGCGCCGAAGAAAAGGTGCTTACTGCAGCTTGATTTCGACGTCCACGCCGGCTGGCAGGTCGAGCTTCATCAGGGCGTCCACGGTTTTGTCCGTGGGATCCACGATGTCCATCAGGCGCTGGTGCGTACGGATTTCGAGCTGATCGCGGCTGGTCTTGTTGACGTGGGGCGAACGCAGAATGTCAAAACGCTTCATGCGCGTCGGCAGCGGCACGGGGCCCTTGACGATGGCGCCGGTGCGCTTGGCAGTGTCAACGATTTCAGCAGCGGACTGGTCGATCAGCTTGTAATCGAAAGCCTTCAGGCGGATGCGAATTTTTTGCTTGGACATGGCAGTTTCCTTGGTCAGCGATTAGGCGAGGATCTTGGCAACCACGCCGGCGCCCACGGTACGGCCACCTTCACGGATAGCAAAGCGCAGGCCTTCTTCCATGGCGATGGGGTTGATCAACTTGACGGTGATCGACACGTTGTCGCCCGGCATGACCATTTCCTTGTCGGCAGGCAGCTCGATAGCGCCAGTGACGTCGGTGGTACGGAAGTAGAACTGGGGACGGTAGTTGTTGAAGAAAGGAGTGTGGCGGCCGCCTTCGTCCTTGCTCAGCACATACACCTCAGCCGTGAAGTGGGTGTGGGGCTTGATGGAGCCGGGCTTGCACAGCACTTGGCCACGCTCGACGTCTTCGCGCTTGGTGCCGCGCAGCAGCAGACCGACGTTGTCGCCAGCCTGGCCTTGGTCCAGCAGCTTGCGGAACATTTCCACGCCGGTGC
>JAGOEY010000075.1 GCA_017997515.1 Burkholderiaceae bacterium
TCGTCCAGCACGTACAGCGTGTGGGGCACCTTCTGGCCGCGTCGGCCGACCTCGTCGCGCACCTTGGTGAGTTCGGTCACCAGCTTGATACGCTGGGCCTCACCACCGGACAGTGTGGGGGACGGCTGGCCAAGCGTGAGATAACCCAGGCCCACATCCTTGAGCAACTGCAGCGGGTAGGCAATCACTGGCATCGCGGCAAAGAATTCGACGGCTTCGTCCACCTCCATCTGCAGCACGTCACCAATACTTTTGCCGCGCCAGGTCACAGCCAGGGTCTCTGGGTTAAAACGCGCGCCGTGGCAGGTTTCACACTTGACCTTCACGTCGGGCAGGAAACTCATGCCGATGGTGCGCAGGCCCTGCCCTTCACACGCGGGGCAACGGCCCTCACCCGTGTTGAACGAAAACCGCCCTGGGCCGTAGCCCCGCGCACGGGATTCGAGGGTGTCGGCAAACAGTTTACGGATGGTGTCCCAGAAGCCGATGTAGGTGGCCGGGCAACTGCGCGGGGTTTTGCCGATGGGGGTCTGATCCACTTCCAGCACCCGGTCGATGGCGGCGAAACCTTCCACGTTGGCACAACCAATCCACGGCGCGTGCTGGCCTGCGGCCCAACTGTCACGGCCCGCTTTGGTGGAGCGCTGGACCACAGCGGTCTGCACATTCGCCAGCAGCACGTCGCGCGCCAGCGTGGACTTGCCCGAGCCGCTGACACCGGTGATGGCCACCAGGCGTTTCAAGGGCACCTGCGCGGTGACGTTCTGCAGGTTGTGCATGGTCGCACCCGACACCACCAGCCACTGCAATGGCTCTGGCGCAAACACCACGTCGGCATCGGCCTCTGCCGCGGCTTTCTTCTTCGCGGACGCTTTGCTCTTGGCCGTGGCCGCCACGTAGGGCAGGTCGGCCACCGGCACGGCTACTGCGGCCGGGTCAAAAACCTCCACAGCCCGCCGTGGCTGCAGCGGGTGGCGCATGGCGTGCAGCAAATAACGCCCGGTGACGGACTCTTCCGCATCGGAAATATCGGCCACGCTGCCTTCTGCCACCAGCCGCCCGCCGCGTTTGCCCGCGCTCGGGCCAATGTCGATGATGTGGTCGGCGCGGCGGATGGTGTCTTCGTCGTGCTCCACCACCACCAACGTGTTGCCCTTGTCGCCCAGCTTGTGCAGGGCGTTCAGCAGAATCTGGTTGTCACGGGCGTGCAGGCCGATGGTGGGTTCGTCCAGCACGTAACACACACCTTGCAGGTTGCTGCCCAACTGCGCCGCCAGGCGGATACGTTGCGCTTCGCCACCGCTGAGGGTGGGCGCGCCACGGTCCAGCGTGAGGTAACCCAAGCCCACTTCTTCGAGGAATTCAAGCCGGCCCTGAATCTCTGGGATCAGGTCGCGGGCGATGCCCACTTCACGCGCACTCAGACGGCCGTCCAGGCGCAACCCGGCAACCCATTCGCGCACATCGGTCACGCTGAGCCGCGCAATATCGGTGATGGCCACACCAGCCACCGCATGGGTGGCATCTTCACCAAACTGCACAGCACGTGCCGTGGCATTCAGGCGGGTGCCGGCACAGGTGGGACACACGGTGTCGGCCACGTCTTCGGCTTCAGGCTCGGCAAAGGTTTGTTCACGGCCCTTGTTGTCGTCTTCGCGCACCGAGTCGTCGAACACCTTGCGCTGCTCTTTGGTGAGTTTGACGCCCGTGCCCACACAGTCAGGGCACCAGCCGTGTTTGCTGTTGTACGAGAACAGGCGTGGGTCCAGCTCGGCGTACGAGGTGGCGCAAATGGGACAGGCGCGTTTGGTGGAGTACGCGGTCAGCGTGCCAATGGCTGCTGTGGGTGTTCCGCCCAACATGGCCTCGCGTAGACCATCAAGACTGCTAAGCACATGCACCACGCCTTTGCCCAGCTCCAGCGCCTTGGCCAGCGCGGTGCGCAGGCTGGCTTCGTCGGCGGCATTCACGTCGAGGCTGATGACGGGCAGCTCGATGGTGTGTTCCTTGAAGCGGTCGATGCGCGGGAAGTTAGTGGTGGGCAGGAAGTTGCCGTCCACCCGCAGGTGCGTGTAGCCACGGGGCCGCGCCCAGTCGGCCAGCTCGGTGTACACGCCTTTGCGCGCCATTACCAGCGGGGCCAGCAGGCCGATGTGCTGGCCTGCAAAGTTCTTCAGCAACTGCGCGGCGATGCTGTCGGGTGTCTGCGGCTGCACCGCTGCTCCGTCGTGGATGCAATGTTGTGTGCCCAGCTTCACATACAGCAGGCGCAGGAAGTGCCAGACCTCGGTCGTCGTGCCCACCGTTGATTTACGCCCGCCACGCGACAGGCGCTGTTCGATGGCCACCGTGGGCGGAATGCCATACACCGCGTCCACCTCGGGGCGGCCTGCCGGCTGCACGATGCTGCGTGCATAGGCGTTTAGCGACTCAAGATAGCGGCGCTGCCCTTCGTTGAACAGGATGTCAAAGGCCAGCGTGGACTTGCCCGAACCACTGACCCCGGTCACCACGCTGAACTTGCCCCGTGGGATGTTGACCGTCAGGCTCTTGAGGTTGTGCTCTTTCGCGTTGACGATCTGGATGGTGTTGTCGGTCGCCAGCGTGGGGCGTGGTGGGCGTGGCGCAATGGCCTGCAGAGCCACACCAGATTCCTGCACGCTGTGGGCACCGAGGCCCAGCGCCAGGTCGTATTCACGCAGGGCTTGCCCGGTGTGCGACGTGGCGTGTGCGCGTACGTCTTCGGGTGTGCCTTCGGCCACGACCAGCCCACCCGCGTCGCCGCCTTCGGGGCCCAGGTCGATCAGCCAGTCACTGGCACGGATCACGTCGAGGTTGTGTTCGATAACGATGAGGGAATGCCCCGCGTCCAGCAAACGGCGCAGCGCCCGCATCAGTTTGGCAATGTCGTCAAAGTGCAGCCCGGTGGTGGGCTCGTCGAACATGAACAGGGTGCCTTTGGTGGCCAGCGCTTGGCGGCTGCTGGAGCCGCTTTTGGCCGCAGCCGCCAGAAAGCCCGCGAGCTTGAGCCGCTGCGCTTCACCGCCCGACAGTGTGGGCACCGGCTGGCCCAGCTTCACATACTCCAAACCTACATCCACAATGGGCTGCAGCGCCCGGATGACGTCGCGGTCTGCATCAAAAAGCATAGCAGCCTCGCTGACCGTGAGGTCCAGCACATCGGCCACATTCAGCGACTTGCCACGGCGCTCTACCGTCACTTCGAGGATTTCGGGGCGGTAGCGTTTGCCGTCGCAGTCGGGGCAGCGCAGGTACACGTCCGACAGGAACTGCATCTCCACATGTTCAAAGCCTGAACCACCACACGCAGGGCAGCGCCCGTCGCCGCTGTTGAAGCTGAACTTGCTGGCGGTGTAGCTCCGTTGGCGTGCCAGCGGCGCGGTGGCAAAAATCTCGCGCACCGCGTCCCATGCGCCCACATAACTCACCGGGTTGGAGCGTGCGGTTTTGCCGATGGGTGACTGGTCCACAAACACCACATCACTCAGATGGTCTGCGCCCATTAGACGGTCGTGCACGCCCGGGGTTTCCGTGGCTTTGCCAAAGTGGCGCAAGAGCGCGGGCGCCAGGATGTCCTGCACCAGCGAAGACTTGCCCGAGCCACTCACACCGGTCACGGTGACGAGGCGCTGCAGCGGGAATTCGACCGTCACGTTTTTCAGGTTGTGCTCACGCGCGCCTTCCAGAATCAGGCGGTGGGTGTTCTCGCTCACAAAGCGTTTGAAGCCCATACCAATCTGTTTGCGCCCGCCCAGGTAGGCACCGGTGAGGGTGTCGGCCTGGCGCAGTGCGTCGGTGCTGCCGTCGAACACGATCTGCCCACCGCGTTCGCCCGGGCCGGGGCCCATGTCGATCATGCGGTCGGCCGCCAGCATCACGGCCGGGTCGTGCTCCACCACCACCAGCGTGTTGCCCGCATCGCGCAGGCGCAACATGGCCTCGGTGATGCGGTGCATGTCGCGCGGGTGCAGGCCAATGCTGGGCTCGTCCAGCACAAACAGCGTGTTGACCAGCGAGGTGCCCAGCGCGGTGGTGAGGTTGATGCGCTGCACCTCGCCGCCACTCAAGGTGCGGCTTTGCCGGTCGAGTGTGAGGTAACCAATACCCACGTCACGCAGGTATTTAAGGCGGGTGGTGATCTCTTCGAACAGCAGCTTCAATGCCTGCGCTTCGCCCGGGTTCGCCGCGTCGGCATGGTCCACGGCCTCGGTCTGCATACGTTCAAAGAAGCGCCCCAGCCGGTCAATGGGCAGCAGCATCAGGTCGTGTAAACACAGGCCAGGCAAAGCCTCCAGCTGTGCACGCGACCAGCCTGTGCCCACTGGCATAAAACGGCGGGCGGGCTCCAGCACGCTGTCGGCAGCGTCCTTGCTGCCAATACGCCAGAGCAGGCTTTCCAGCTTCAGGCGTGCGCCGCCGCAGGTGCCACAGGGTGTGTAGCTGCGGTACTTGGACAGCAGCACCCGGATGTGCATCTTGTAAGCCTTGCTCTCCAGGTATTCAAAGAAACGCTTGATGCCGAACCAGTGCTGGTTCCACTTGCCGTTCCAGTTCGGCGAGCCGTTGATGACCCAGCCTTGCTGTTCGGGTGTGAGTTTGTTCCACGGCGTGTCGCGCGGGATACCCGCCGTTTCGGCGTGGCGCATGAGGTCGTCTTGCGCTTCCTTCCATGCGGGGGTTTGCATGGGTTTGACGGCACCAGCGCGCAAGGTGAGTTTGTCGTTCGGGATGACCAGGCCATAGTCCACCCCAATCACCCGGCCAAAACCACGGCAGGTCTCACACGCCCCCACCGCAGAGTTGAACGAGAACATCGACGGGATCGGGTCGGTGTAACGCAGGTCACTTTCGGGACAATGCAAGCCGGTGGAGAACTTCCACACCTCCGCGTCCACGCCCTCTTCCGCAGCCAGGGCATGCACCATTACCCGGCCTGCGCCGCGCTTCAACGCAACTTCGATGGCTTCGACCACACGGGCACGTTCGGTGCCCGCGATACGGAAGCGGTCTGCCACCACATCCAACACCTTGCGTGGGCCCGTGGGTGTGGCCACTTCACGTTCGGACTGCACACGGGTGAACCCGCTGGCGGACAACCACTGCGCCACTTCATCGGCTGTGGCAATCGCGGGCAACTCGACCGGAAAGGTGACGACCAGGCGCGGGTCACCCGCAGCGGCTGCACGGCGGGCCATCTCGGCGTAAATGCTGTCGGGCGAATCGTGGCGCACCGGCTGTGCGGTCTGGCTGTCGAACAACGCGCCCGCGCGGGCGATCAGCAGCTTCAGGTGGTCGTTCAGCTCGGTCATCGTGCCCACGGTGGAGCGGGATGAACGCACCGGGTTGGTCTGGTCGATGGCAATGGCGGGTGGCACACCGTCCACCCGGTCCACGGCGGGTTTGTCCATGCGGTCGAGAAACTGGCGCGCGTAGGCCGAGAAGGTTTCGACATACCGCCGCTGTCCTTCTGCGTACAGCGTGTCAAAAACCAGGCTGGATTTGCCCGAGCCGCTGGGGCCGGTGACGACCGTCAATTCACCCGTGCGAATGTCCAGGTCGAGGTTTTTGAGGTTGTGTTGGCGCGCACCGCGGATGCGGATGGTTCCCTGTGTCATATGGAGCGTCTTCCTGAAAGGAGGCGGTCATTGTAGGGAACTGGTCGCGGCCAGCAGGCCATGGGGACTCTGTGTTGCCGAGGCACTGGGCGCAGCACTAAATGCTATTGAATAAATAGCATATTGCGCTCGCCAGCTGGGCGCTGGAGGCACTTTTTGCGCGTAAAAAACCCGCTTTCGCGGGTTATATGTGTTTACTGCACTGCGCTGGCCGGAGCAGATGCCGGGGCGGCCGCAGGTGCGGGTGCCGTGGCTTCGGGGGTGTGCAGCGGCTCGCCGTGTTTTTCACCGCCCATGTCCAGCTTGTCACCACCCTTGATGATCACAAACATCGAAATGGCAGCAAAAATGACAAAGCCCACAACAATCTTCCACATGGCTGATTCCTCTTCAAAAAATACTTCAATAAAAAACCCCGCGACACCAGCGGGTGTTGCGGGGGTCTTGGGGCAGCAGCGTCACCCAGCCGCCGGAGCATCTTGTTTTAAGTGACACGAATCGAGGCAGCCCCCCACCAGGGCACCCGTGGAACTGGCTGCGCCAGGCCACTGGGTGCGCCCCCTTGAGGGGGAAGCGCCAAAGGCGCTTCGGGGGTGCGCTTCAGATCAGTCGCCTGCGTAAATGTCCACGTCCTTGGTTTCACGCACGAACAGCATACCAATCACGAAGGTGATGCTGGCAATGATGATCGGGTACCACAGGCCGTTGTACATATTGCCGGTCTGCGCCACGATGGCCAGCGACGTGGCTGGCAGCAGGCCGCCAAACCAGCCGTTGCCGATGTGGTAGGGCAGGCTCATTGAGGTGTAACGGATGCGGGTTGGGAACATTTCCACCAGCATGGCAGCAATAGGCCCGTACACCATGGTCACGTAGATCACCAGGATACTCAGCAGCAGCACGATCATCGGCTTGTTCATCTTGGCCGGATCGGCCTTGGTGGGGTAGCCGTGGTCCTTCAAAGCTGCAGCGATGGCACCGCGGAATTCGGCATCCTTCTTCTTGGCTTCGTCGGCTGGCAGGCCCTTGGAGGCGAAGGACTCGATCGACTTGTCGCCGATGGTGACCACTGCAACACCCGTACCCACCACGTTTTCATAACTCACCGAGTTCAGGGCCAGAACCTGTTTGGCCACGTCGCACGAGCTGGTGAACTTGGCCACACCCGTGGGGTTGAACTGGAACGAGCACTCGGCAGGGTTGGCGGTGAGCTTGACTTGCGAGTTGGCTTGCGCGGCAGCCAGTGCAGGGTTGGCCGCTTCGGTCAGCATCTTGAAGATGGGGAAGTAGGTCAACACGGCAATCAGCAGACCGGCCATGATGATGGGCTTGCGGCCGATCTTGTCGGACAGGCTACCGAAGAACAGGAAGAACGGTGTGCCAATAATGAGCGAGACTGCCACCAGGATGTTGGCCGTAGCGCCGTCCACCTTCAGCGAACCGGTCAGGAAGAACTGGGTGTAGAACTGGCCGGTGTACCAGACCACGGCCTGGCCCATCGTCAGACCGACCAGGGCCAGAATCACGATCTTCAGGTTCTTCCACTGGCCGAAAGACTCGGTCAACGGTGCCTTGGAGGTCTTGCCCTCGGCCTTCATCTTCTGGAACGCTGGCGATTCACTCAGCGACAAACGGATCCACACTGAAATGGCCAACAGCAAGATGGACACCAGGAACGGAATGCGCCAGCCCCAATCGGCAAATGCGGCTTCACCCAGCGAAGTACGCACACCCAAAATCACGATCAGGCTCAGGAACAGGCCGAGCGTGGCGGTGGTCTGGATCCATGCGGTGTAGGCGCCACGTTTGCCGTGGGGGGAGTGTTCTGCCACATAGGTAGCAGCACCACCGTATTCACCACCCAGTGCCAGACCTTGCAGCATACGCAGGCCGATCAGGATGATGGGAGCAGCCACACCAATGCTGGCGTAGGTGGGCAGCAGGCCCACGATGAAGGTGGCCAGACCCATGATCAGGATGGTGACCAGGAAGGTGTATTTGCGGCCAATCATGTCGCCCAGACGCCCGAACACCAGTGCACCAAACGGCCGCACGATGAAACCGGCCGCAAAGGCCAGCAGCGAGAAGATGACTTGGGAGTTGAGGTCGAGGTTCGAGAAGAACTGTTTACCAATGATCGCGGCCAGGGTGCCGTACAGGTAAAAGTCGTACCACTCAAAAACGGTGCCTAGCGAAGAGGCAAAAATCACCTTCTTCTCTTCCGGCGTCATCGGCGCGGGTGCGGTCCCGGCGGAGGCTGCAGTTGCCATGTATGTCTCCAGTATTTGTAATACAGCCCCCGGTATGGCGGC
>JAGOEY010000007.1 GCA_017997515.1 Burkholderiaceae bacterium
GCAGGCGCAGCGCGGGGCCCACACCCCACTGCAGGCTGTCGGAGCCGATCAACCGGTTCAGCCCGATGCTGGACAGTCCGGCAAACGCCACCAGGTTGATGTTGGGATAAAACTGCGTTTTGGCGTTAACCACGTCTTTGCCTGCCGCTTCGACACGCCAGCGTGCGGCCGCAATATCGGCCCGGCGGCCCAGCAGGTCGGCCGGAATGGCAGGCGGTAAATCCATATTTTTGATAGCAGCCAGCGCAGGCGCAGAGAGCACCAGGGCCACTTTTGGATCACCAACCAGTGCCCCCAAGGCGTTCCGTGTGAGTTGCGACTGCTCCTGCAGCGCTTCGATCTGCTGGCGGGCTTCGGGCAACCCGCCTTCACTCTGGTGCTGCTCCAGCTGGGAGTCGAGCCCCGCGCTCACGCGGTCACGCACCAGGCCCACAGTTTCTTCGCGCTGCGCCAGCGTGCGCCGCGCCACCACCAGCTGGGCCTCGGTGCGGGCCAGCTGGATGTAGCTGCGGGCCACGTTGCTGGCCAGCAGCACACGGGCGGCCTGGGCGTCTGCCTCGGCGGCGTTCACCGTGCCTAAAGCAGCGTCAAGCGCGGCGCGGTATTTGCCGAAGAAATCCAGCTCCCAGCTGGCGTTGAGCTGCAGGGTGCCGGTGCTGCGGATGGAGCCTGCCAGCGGCGCAGGCACGGCACCGGTTTCGGTGTAGCGTTGGCGGGTCAGGTCCACCGCGCCGTTGATTTGGGGCAACAAGGCAGCGTCGGCCACCTCGGTCACCGCCTGGGCGCGGGCGAGGCGGGCTTGTGCCACTTTCAGGCTGGGGTTGTTCTGCAGCGCCTGGGCCACCAGCGCGTCAAGCTGGGCGTCGCCCATGGCATGCCACCATTCGGTGGACACCGCTGGCGCTGCAACAGCGGACGGCGCCGTCGCCACCAGGCCCACACTGGCCGGGTCGCGCAGTCTGGCCTGTGGCGTGATGCCGGACATGTCGGCACAACCTGCCAGCACAGCGGCGGCCACCAGTACGGACACGGTCCACACGGGATGGCGGGCCACGGAACGGCGGCTGGTGGCGGGGAAAGAGACGGAGGTGTTCATGGTGTGCCCTCCCCCTGCGGGGCGGTCTGGACATTGGTAAAGATGCGCTGCAGAAAATCCTGCAGGCTGCGCCACTCGGTTTCAGAGAAACCACGCAGTGCGTTGTTTTGCACGCGGGACAGGATCACCGGAATCTGTGCTGCGGCAGCCAGCCCGTCGGGCGTCAGCTCGATGTTGACCACACGCCGGTCTTCGCTGGAGCGCACGCGGCGCAGCAGGCCTTTGGCCTCCACCCGGTCGAGCAGCCGGGTCATCGAGCCCGCGTCCATCTCGCAGCAGCGGGCCAGTTCGGCCACGGTGTTGGCTTGGCGCAGGTACAGGCGCAGCAAGGGCTTCCACTGCGCGTCGGTGAGGCCGAAGGGCTCCATCTCACGCTCCACTTCCTGCGCAATCACCCCCATGATGCGGCGCATGAGGTACCCCATGCTGTTTTCGGGGCGGAAGTTGTCTACCGTGTAGTACGTCACTGCCGCACCGGATGCAGCAGGATCGGAGGTATCAGGGGTAAAAGTAGCCATGGTCGCCATATTAATTGCTTAGGCAATTAATGCCTAGGACTTTTTTGTTCAGGCTTATTGTTGCTACACTGACCCATGGCCTCCCCCTCTTCCACACGATCGTCCATCCCATCGCGTTCCAAACCCGCAACCGCCCCACCCCGCTCGCTGTCCGGGCTGATGCCTTTCTTGCGGCCGTACCGGGGGCGTATCACCCTGGCGCTGGTTTTTCTGGTGCTGTCGGCAGCCGCCACACTGGTGTTTCCCGTGGCGCTGCGCAGCCTGGTGGATGGCGGTTTGTCACCGGCCAGTGCGGGTGCCGCTTTGCCTGCGCTGCAGGGGCACTTCCTGGCCCTGTTTGCGGTGTCGGTGGCGCTGGGGGTGTTTTCTGCCGGGCGCTTCTACATGGTGAGCTGGCTCGGTGAACGGGTCAGCGCCGACCTGCGCAACGCGGTGTATGCCCATGTGTTGCGCCAGAGTCCGCAGTTTTTTGAAACCACCCAGACCGGCGAAGTGTTGTCGCGCCTGACCGCCGACACCACCCTGGTGCAAACCGTGGTGGGCTCGTCGCTGTCGATGGGTTTGCGCAACGCGGTGATGGGGGTGGGCGCCCTGGCCATGCTGGTGTGGACCAACCCGTATGTGATGGCACAGGTGCTGCTCATCCTGGTGCTGGTCGTGGTGCCCAGCCTGTGGTTTGGCCGGCGGGTACGCAAATTGTCGCGGGCCAGCCAGGACCGGCTGGCAGATTCCAGCGCGATTGCGGCGGAGGTGTTAAACGCCGTGCCGCTGGTGCAGAGTTACACCGCCGAACCGCGCGAAGCGGCCCGCTTCGACGCGGCCACTGAGAGCACTTTCAAGACCGCAGTACAACGCACCCGCGCCCGCTCGGTGCTGGTGGCCTTCATCATCATTGCCACCAGCGCGGCGCTGCTGTGGGGCCTGTACCAAGGCACACAGGCCGTTATTGCGGGCACCATCACCGCGGGGCACCTGGGGCAAACGGTGGTGTACGTGATCATCCTGGCCGGTGCAGTGGCGGTGCTGGGTGAGGTGTATGGCGACCTGCTGCGGGCTGCGGGCGCCACCGAACGGCTGGTGGAGCTGCTGGAGAGTGATTCACCGATTAAATCACCCTCAAATCCGCTTCCAGCGCCCGCTAAATCTGCGGGACTAGCTATCAATTTTGAAAATATCACCTTCCACTACCCGTCCCGCCCCGGCCAGGAAGCCTTACACCGCTTTGACCTGCAGGTGGCGGCTGGCGAAACAGTGGCACTGGTGGGATCCAGCGGCGCGGGCAAAAGTACGGTGTTCCAGTTGCTGCAGCGCTTTTACGACCCGGACGCGGCCACGGGCTGCACAGACAAAACGCCGGGTGGGCGCATCACGCTGAATGGTGTGGACATCCGCGACCTGGCGCTGGACAGCCTGCGCAGCCGCATCGGTGTGGTGCCGCAGGACGCGGTGATTTTCTCGACCACCGCGCTGGAAAACATCCGCTACGGCAAACCCGATGCCAGCGATACCGAAGTCCACGCCGCCGCCCAAGCCGCATTTGCACACGACTTCCTGCTGGCCCTGCCCGAGGGGTACGGCACCTTTCTGGGTGAGCGTGGTGTACGCCTGTCGGGCGGCCAGCGCCAGCGTATTGCGATTGCACGCGCCATCCTGAAAAACCCGCCGCTGCTGTTGCTGGACGAAGCCACCAGCGCACTCGATGCCGAGAGTGAACGTATGGTGCAGGCCGCGCTCGACTCCGCCATGCAGAAACACACAGGGCAACGCACAACGCTGGTGATTGCCCACCGGCTGGCGACGGTGCAAAAATCCGACCGCATCGTGGTGCTGGACCATGGCCGTATCGTGGAGCAAGGCACCCACGATGCGCTGGTGGCAGCGGGTGGTGCCTACGCGCGGCTGGCGGCTTTGCAGTTCACGGCGTAGCGCCACTTTTGCCGGCATGGCTGACATCACCCTGGATGACCTGCGCCGCTACGCCGTGGCGCGCACACTCTTCAAACCCACGACGCTGCCCGCTGCGATCCGCAAGCTGGGCTTTGTGCAGGCCGACCCGATCCGCGCCCCCGCACGTGCGCAAGACCTGACCTTGCGCCACCGGGTGAAGGACTACCGTGCCGGTGACCTCGAAAAACGCTACCAGCGCCTGGCCATCGAGGAAGACTGCCTCGTCAACTACGGCTTCCTGCCACGTGAGCATGTGGCGCTGATGCACCCACGCCAAGCCAAACGGGTGTGGGACGCCGACACCCAGCACAAAGCGGCGGATGTGCTGGCCTATGTGCAAACGCACGGCCCGGTGCACCCGCGCCAGGTAGAGCAGCATTTCGCCCACGGCAACGTCACCAACTACTGGGGCGGCTCCAGCAGCGCGACCACCCACCTGCTGGACGGCATGCACTACCGCGGCATGCTGCGTGTAGTGCGGCGTGACAGCGGCACCCGGGTGTACGAAGCCGTGGCACATCCGCCCACTGACGACAGCCCTGCCAGCCGCGCACAACGCGCCGCCGCACTGGTTGCGCTGGTGGTACACAAATACGCACCGCTGCCTGCTGCCAGCCTGACCTATCTGGTGCGGCTGCTGGGTTACGGCGCGCCGCATCTGGCACCCCAGATCCAAACCGCCCTGCGCCTCGCCAAACAAGAACTCGCCAGTTGCCAGATCAACGGCACCACCTGGTACTGGCCCGCCGACGAAAACCCGGCCTCGCGCCGCCACACACCCGATGGCGCTGTGCGCCTGCTCGCCCCCTTTGACCCGGTGGTGTGGGACCGCCGACGTTTCACGCTGCTGTGGGACTGGACCTATAAATTCGAGGCCTACACGCCAGCCCCGCAACGCAAGCTCGGCTACTACGCGCTACCTCTGTTGTGGCATGACCGCGTAATCGGATGGGCCAATGTCACGGCACCCCAGGGGCACATGGTGGTGAACTTCGGCTACGCCGACAAGGCACCACAGGGTGCGGACTTTCGCGCAGCGCTGGACGACGAACTGCAGCGTATGGCGTATTTTCTGGCGGCGCACTGAACCCCTGTAGCAAAGCGCCTGGTCATTACCCACCCCATTGCATCCCGCAGTAAGAGGCGTGCGCTTGTCCTTCAAGCAGACACCGCGGAACTGGCTTTGCCAGGCCGCTGGTGTCGCCCCCTGCAAGGGGGTTGGCGAGAGCGGAGCGAAGCCTGGGGGTGAGTTACCTACTGCAGGGTTTCTTTCAGCGCTGCGGGCAAAGGCAGCGGCATGACGGGGATACCCTCCTCCAGCAAGGCTTCGGTTTCCTCGCGTGAAGCCTGGCCCCGGATATTGCGTTCCGTGGCTTCGCCGTAGTGCATCTTTCGGGACTCTTCGGCAAACCGCGTGCCCACGTCTTCGGTGTTGGCAAGGATGTGGCGGGCCATTTTCCAGAGCGCGGCCTGCGCCTTGTGCAGGCCGGCATCACCGGACAGCACCGGGGCCCCGGCAGCCAGGGCTGGGGCCCCGGATGGGGCGACTTCGCGCTGTGCAGCGGGTGCACTGGCACCCAGGTTCAGACGGGGTGCGCTGGGCAGTTTGGTGATACCTGTGTCACCACACACAGGGCACTCCACCAGCGCCCGTGCCAGCTGGCTCTGGTAGTCGTCTTCCGACCCGAACCAGCCTTCAAAACCATGCTGGTGGGCGCATTGCAGACTCAGAACTTTCATACACGGGCCCCTGGCAGCGGGACAGTCTGCCACTCCACGGGCCAGTCACCCGACAGCATGTTCTGCAGCCACAGGGCACCCGACAGGGTCTTGGCATCCGTCACGCGGCCATCGCAGCACCACTGCAGCAGCTCGGTGGGTGTGGCAGTGAACACGTCAAGGAATTCACCATTGTCGAGTTGCCGCTCCCCCAGCACCAGTCCACGCGCAAACCACACGTCGATAAATTCGGTGGAGTAGGAAATACAGGGATGGATGACCCCGGCGTGCGCCCATTCGGTGGCGGTGTAGCCGGTTTCTTCGAGCAGCTCACGCTGGCCGCAGGCCAGGGTGGCTTCACCCGCGTCGAGTTTGCCTGCCGGAAATTCAACCATCACCCTGTGCACCGGGTACCGGAACTGCCGCTCCAGCACCACACGCCAACCATCGGTGGTGTGCAGCAGCGGGATCACCATCACGGCACCGGGGTGGACGATGTAGTCGCGTGTGGCAGTGCGGCCGTCGGGCAAACGCACCGTGTCGCCCAGCACCTGCAAAAAATGGCTGCTCAGCAGCGGCTGGCTGGAGAGGGTTTCTTCGCGAAGGTGCTTGTCTTCCATAGCGTCCATGGCGTCAATAGCATCCATTAGCAACAGTCGCCGCGGTCAGGCGCGGTGTTTGAGCAGGTAGCAGTACACAAAACCGGGAAATGCCAGCGTCACGAACAGCGCGGACGTGATGGCATAAAACTCCCAGCCTTGGGGTGCAATTTGCCCGGCACGGTATTCCAGCGCCAAGCCCACCATACCGACCAAAAAGTAGAACACCACCAGCTCAGCCAAGCGCAAGCCCAGCCCCTTGGGGTGTTTTAAGGGCCAGACCGCGAGCAGGCGTTGGGTGAGAAAAGGCAGGTTGGCTGCGCAGAAAGCCAGCAGCAGCACCAGCCAGACAGAGAAGGTTTGTGACACCGTGGATAGACTGCCCGAAGGCGGTCAGGTTCCCAGTGTTTTTGCAATAGCCTGCGCGCACAGGGCCATGAGGCCACCGGGCAGGACACCCAGGATCAGCAGCAAGGCACCGTTGACGGTCAGCACCACCCGCACGTCCATCGGTGCGGACACCGTGCTGACGGTAATGGGCGCATCAAAGTACATCACCTTGATCACACGCAGGTAGTAGAACGCCCCTACCAGCGACATCAGCACCGCAAACACAGCCAGGCCAATGTAGGAAGGCAGACCCGATGCCACCAGGGTTTGCAGCACCGACAGCTTGGCGTAGAAACCCACCAGTGGTGGCAAACCGGCCAGCGACAAAAGGCACACCGCCATCACACCGGCATACAACGGGCTGCGCTGGTTCAAACCAGCCAAGTCGGAGATTTCTTCGCTCTCAAAACCCTCACGTGCCAGAAGCAGGATGATGCCGAACGCAGCCAGCGTGGTGAGCACGTAACTCACGACATAAAACATGGCCGAGCTGTAGGCGTTCTCGAGGGTCAACAAGTCGGCCTTGCCTGCCACCACACCCGACATCATGGCGAGCAGCACAAAACCCATCTGCGAAATGGTGGAGTAAGCCAGCATACGTTTCAGGTTCTTCTGGGCGATGGCGGCCAAGTTGCCTATGAGCAAGGAGCCCACCGCCATGATGCCGAGCATCTGCTGCCAGTCGATCGCCAGCGGCAACAAACCCTCCACCAGCAAACGCATCATGATGGCGAATGCCGCCAGCTTGGGGGCGCCGCCGATCATCAGGGTGATGGCTGTGGGTGCACCTTGGTACACGTCAGGAATCCACATGTGGAACGGCACCACACCCAGCTTGAATGCCAGACCGGCCACCACAAACACCAAACCAAACACCAGCACCTGGTGGCGGATCTGGCCCGAGTTGATCGCTTTGAACACCTGGCTCACGTCGAGTGTGCCGGTGGCGCCGTACAACATGGACAGGCCGTACAGCAGGAAACCGCTGGCCATGGCACCCAGCACAAAATACTTCATGGCGGCTTCGGTGGCGGTGCCGTTGTCACGGCGCAAAGCCACCAGTGCGTAGCTGGACAGAGTCAGCAACTCAAGGCCCAGGTAGATCACCAGGAAGTTGTTGCCGGAGATCATGATGAACATGCCCAACAAGGCAAACATGCTCAGCGTGAACATTTCACCGCCGCGCAACATGCCACGGTCACCCGCATAAGGGCGGCCGTACACCAGTGTCACCATCACGGCAATGGCCGCAAAACACTTGAGCCAGTTGCCCATGGGGTCGCTGACCACCATGTTGCCAAAACCGTACACGGTGCGGCCACTGTCGGCGTACATCACCTGCAGGAAAGCAATGGCACCCAGCGTCAGCAGGGTCAGCACATAGGTGCCGGTGCGGCGCGCACTGGTGACCGTCAGGTCCACCAGCAGAATCACACATGCCATCACCAGTAGCACGATTTCGGGGTAGACAGAGATCCAACTGTTTGTATCAATCATCGCAATTCTCGAATTTCTGTGTGATCAACGCAGTTTGGACTGGCTGACGTGCTGCAGCAGGTTCGCCACAGAGGCGTCCATCACGTCGGTGAAGGGCTTGGGGTACAGGCCCATGGCCAACACAGCAACCGCCAGCAAGGACATGACCAGGAATTCACGGCCATTGATGTCCGTAAGCTCCTTGACATGGTCGTTAGCGACCGGGCCAAGGTACACACGTTTGTACATCCACAGCGTGTAAGCAGCGCCCAGAATCAAGGCGGTTGCAGCCCCCATACCGACCCAGAAGTTGGCCTTGACAGCTCCCAGGATCACCATCCACTCGCCCACAAAACCAGCGGTGCCGGGCAAGCCGGCATTGGCCATGGCAAAGAACAAGGCGAACGCGGCAAATTTGGGCATGGTGTTGACCACACCACCGTAGTCGGCAATTTCACGCGAGTGCACGCGGTCGTACAACACACCAATGGCCAGGAACATGGCGGCAGACACAAAACCGTGCGCAATCATTTGCACAATGCCACCCGACACACCGAGGTCGTTGAAGATGAAAAAACCGAGGGTGACAAAACCCATGTGGGCCACGGATGAATACGCCACCAGCTTCTTCATGTCCTTCTGCACCAAGGCGACCAGGCCCACGTAGATCACCGCAATCAGCGACAAGGTGATCATGAGCCAGGCCCATTCACGCGTGGCGTCGGGTGTGATTGGCATGGAGAAACGCAGGAAACCATAGGCACCCAGCTTCAGCATGATGGCCGCCAGCACGGCAGAACCACCGGTGGGCGCTTCGACGTGGACGTCTGGCAACCAGGTGTGTACAGGCCACATCGGCACCTTGACGGCAAATGCCGCAAAGAAAGCGAAGAACAGCAGGGTTTGCGCGCCCGACGAGAGCGGTAACTTGTGCCAGGTCAGGATGTCGAAGCTGCCACCCGATTGCACGTAGAGGTAGATCAAGGCCACCAGCATCAGCAAGGAGCCGAGCAGCGTGTACAGGAAGAACTTGAACGCCGCGTAGATCTTGTTCGGGCCACCCCAAATACCGATGATGAGGTACATCGGAATCAGTGTGGCTTCGAAGAACACGTAGAACAGCAAACCGTCCAGCGCGGTGAACACACCAATCATCAGGCCACTCAGCACCAGGAAAGCTGCCATGTACTGGTTGACGCGTTCGGTGATGACTTCCCAGCCAGCGATGACCACCACCACAGTGATAAACGCCGTCAGTGGTACGAACCAGAACGACAAGCCGTCTACACCCAGGTGGTAATGCGTGTTGAAACGCGCAATCCAGGACACCTTTTCAACGAACTGCATGTCGGCGGTGCCAACTACAAAGTTCGCCATCAATGGCACGGTGGCCAACAAACCAGCCACGGCACCAATCAGCGCAATCCAGCGGACCACACCAGCGTGTTCATCCCGGCCAAAAGCCATCAACACGACACCAAAGAAAATCGGTGTCCAGATAGCAAGACTCAACAAGTTCATTTTTGTTTTTCTCCCAGCCTACTTGTTCAGCCACACAAAATACGACATCAGCGCAAACACGCCCAGAATCATCGCCAGCGCATAGTGGTACAGGAAACCGGTCTGAACCTTACGCACCAGTGAAGACACCCAGCGCACGGCCTTCCACGACCCGTTCACCACTGCACCATCAATCACAGCCTGGTCGCCCACCTTCCACAGCCCCGTACCCACAGCACGCGCGCCGCGGGCCAGCACGTTTTCATTGAACCAGTCGAGGTAGTACTTGTTTTCCAGCAAGGTGTAGATCGGCTGGCATGCGCGTTTGATGGCGGTGGGCACGGCCGGGTTGACCATGTACATGTAGTACGAGGTCACCACACCGGCCAGTGCGAGCCAGAACGGCCAGGTCATGAGGCCGTGGATAGCCATCTGCACCGGGCCATGGAAAGCTTCGGCCAGTTCGTTCATGGCGTGGTGCCGTGCACCGTCCACAAAAATGACGTCTTTGAAGAAATCGCCGAACAGCATGGGGCCAATGGTCATGAAACCGATCACCACCGAGGGGATGGCCAGCAACACCAGCGGCACGGTCACCACCCAGGGCGACTCATGGGGCTTTTCGTGGTGGTGGTCACCATGGCCATGGTGGTCGTCGTGACCGTGGTGTGCATCCGGGTTCTGGTCGTAACGTTCCTTGCCGTGGAACACCAGGAAGTACATACGGAACGAATAAAACGCGGTGATAAACACCCCTGCCAGGACTGCGTAATACGCAAAACCTGCTGCAGGCAAGTGGCTCTCGTGCACAGCCTCAATGATGCTGTCCTTGGAGTAGAAACCCGAGAACAGCGGCGTGCCAATCAGGGCCAGCGACCCCAGCAGCGACGTGATCCAGGTGATCGGCATGTACTTGCGTACACCGCCCATCCAGCGGATATCCTGGTTGTGGTGCATACCCATGATGACCGAGCCCGCACCCAGGAACAACAAGGCTTTGAAGAATGCATGGGTCATCAGGTGGAACACGGCTACGGAGTAAGCCGACGCCCCCAAAGCCACAGTCATGTAACCCAGCTGCGACAGTGTGGAGTAAGCCACCACCCGTTTGATGTCGTTCTGGATGATGCCCAGGAAACCCATAAACAGCGCCGTGATGGCACCAATCACCAGGATGAAATTCAGTGCGGTGTCACTCAACTCGAACAGGGGTGACATACGCGCCACCATAAAGATGCCCGCGGTCACCATGGTGGCGGCGTGGATCAGTGCCGAGATGGGGGTTGGGCCTTCCATCGAATCGGGCAGCCACACGTGCAGGGGGAACTGGGCGCTCTTGCCCATCGCACCGATGAACAGGCAGATACAGATCACGGTGACCAGCATCCAGTCGGTGCCTGGGAAACCCATTTGGGCCAGGTCACCAGCCTTGGCAAAGGTTTCGGTGTAGTTCAGCGTGCCGGCGTAGGCCGCAATCAAACCGATGCCAAGAATGAAACCAAAGTCACCGACGCGATTCACCAAGAAGGCCTTCATGTTGGCGAAGGTTGCGGAGGGCTTGTTGTACCAGAAACCAATCAGCAGATAAGACACCAGGCCCACCGCTTCCCAGCCAAAGAACAGCTGCAGCAGGTTGTTGCTCATGACGAGCATCAGCATCGAAAACGTGAACAGCGAGATGTACGCAAAGAAGCGGTTGTAGCCCTCGTCTTCTTCCATGTAGCCGATGGTGTAGATGTGCACCATGAGCGACACAAACGTCACCACCACCATCATCATGGCCGTGAGGCTGTCCACCAGGAAGCCGACTTCCATCTTGAGGTCACCAACGACCATCCATGTGTACAGGGTCTCGTTGAAGTGGGCACCGTCCAGCGCCACACTCTTGAGTGTCATCGCCGACAGGATAAAAGCGACCAACACACCCAGAATGGTCAAGGTGTGGCTGAGTCGGCGACCGATCCAGTTGCCGCCAAAAGACGTACCCAGGATACCGGCCAGCAGGGCACCGGCCAGCGGTGCCATGGGCACGGCCAGCAGGGTTGAAGCAGAAAGCGTTGCGCTCATCGTTGTTATCTCGTTCTAGCCTTTGAGCGTGTTGAGCTCATCCACACTGATGCTGGACCTGTTGCGGAACAGCAGAACCAGGATGGCCAGACCAATCGCAGATTCGGCCGCCGCCACCGTCAGGATGAAGAACACGAATACCTGACCATGCATGTCGTTCAGGTAGTAGGAAAACGCCACAAAGTTCATGTTGACTGCCAGCAGCATCAGTTCGATGGCCATCAGCAACACAATGATGTTTTTGCGGTTCAGGAAGATCCCTACGATCGACAGCGCGAACAACATGGCGCCCAGCGAAAGAAAGTGTCCAAGGGTCAGCATCATGGTTTGGCCTCCTCGGCAGGGGCTGGTGGTGCGGGTGCAACGGCAGGCTGGGTCGCAGGAAGCTTCACAACCTGCATACGGTCCCGGGCACGGACATTCACTTGCTGCGACGGGTCGATGGAACGGCTGTCCTTGCGGCGGCGCAAAGTGAGTGCAATGGCCGCAATGATGGCCACCAGCAAGATCACCGCAGCGATTTCCAGCGGATAGAGGTACTGTGTGTAGAGCAAGGTGCCCAGCTGCATCGTGTTGGAGTCTGCAGCACCGACAGGCGGCACAACCAGCGACGCAGCTTTGACTGGCTCACGGAAGCCGCCCATCAACACGTAGGACATTTCCAGAGCAATCACCACCCCGATGACTGCAGCCAACGGGAAATGCCGCCAGAAACCCTGCCGCAGGCCTTCCATGTTGAGGTTGATCATCATCACCACAAACAGGAACAGCACCATCACGGCACCGAGGTAGACCAGCACCAGCACAATGGCCAGAAATTCGGCACGCAGCAGCAGCCAGATGCCGGACGCCTGCGAAAACGCGAGCATCAGAAACAACACGGCATGCACCGGGTTGCGCGCAGTGATCACCCGGAATGCCGAGAACAGCAGTACGAGTGAGAACAGGTAGAAGAAACCAGTCTTGGCGTCCATGAATATTGTCTTGTGGTACGTCGTCTGAACGTGGTTTAACGGTATTTCGCGTCAGCCGCCTTGTTGGCCGCGATCTCTTTTTCGTAGCGGTCACCGACAGCCAGCAACATGTCTTTGGTGAAGTACAGGTCACCACGTTTTTCACCGTGGTATTCGAGGATGTGGGTTTCCACGATCGAATCGACCGGGCAACTTTCTTCACAGAACCCGCAGAAGATGCACTTCGTCAGGTCAATGTCGTAACGCGTCGTGCGGCGGGAGCCGTCATCGCGCACATCGGACTCGATGGTGATGGCAACGGCCGGGCACACGGCCTCACACAGCTTGCAAGCGATGCAGCGTTCTTCACCGTTGTCATAACGGCGCAGTGCGTGCAGGCCCCGGAAGCGTGGCGACAGCGGCGTCTTTTCCTCAGGGAACTGGACGGTGATCTTGCGACGGAAAGCGTAACGGCCCGTCAAGGCCATACCCTTGAACAACTCCGTGAGCATGAAGCTCTTGAAGAAGTCCTTGAGTGAAAAGTTGGAAGCGGTAGCAGTAGTCATCGTGTGTGCTTCCCTTAGTGCCAGATATTCCAGGGCGTGTGCATCCAGCCGCCTACAACCAGCAGCCACACCAGCGTGACAGGAATAAAGATCTTCCAGCCCAAACGCATGATCTGGTCGTACCGGAAACGGGGAAATGTGCCGCGAATCCAGATGAACAGGGACAGAACAAAGAAGGTCTTGAGACCCAGCCAGATCCAGCCAGGGATGAAGTCCAGGAAGGCCACGGGTGACAACCAGCCGCCCAGAAACATCAGCGCAGCCAGGATGGCGATCAGCCACATGCTGGCGTATTCGGCCAGGAAGAAGATGGCAAAACCCATGCCCGAATATTCGACCATGTGACCGGCCACAATTTCGGCTTCACCTTCCACCACGTCGAAGGGGTGGCGGTTGGTCTCGGCCACACCCGAGATCACGTACACCACAAAAATCGGCAGCAACGGCAGCCAGTTCCAGGACAGGAAATTCAGGCCCATGTTGGCCCCCATTCCTTTGGCCTGCCCTGCCACCACATCGCCCAAGTGCAGGCTGCCCGTCACCATGATGACCACCACGAGGCAGAAACCCATGGCAATTTCGTAGCTGACCATTTGTGCGGAAGCCCGCAGCGCGCCCAGAAAAGCGTATTTGGAGTTGGAGGCCCAGCCCGCGATGATCACGCCGTACACCTCGATCGAGGTGATCGCCATGATCAGCAACAGGCCTGCATTCACGTTGGCCAAGATCACATCCGGACCGAAGGGCACCGCCACCCAGGCAGCCAGTGCCGGCATGATGGCCATGATAGGACCCAGGCGGAACAGCCCACTGCTCGCGGCAGAGGGGTTGATGATTTCCTTGGTCAGCAACTTGAGCGCATCGGCAATCGGTTGCAGCAAACCCAATGGGCCCACGCGGTTGGGGCCGTGGCGCACCTGGATCCAGCCCAGCAGCTTGCGCTCCCACAGGGTGGCATACGCAACAGCACCCATCAGCGGCGCCAACACCAAGATGATCTTGAGCAGATTCCAGATGACGGGCCAGCCTGCAGCGGTCCACCATGTGCCCATAAACAGGCCCAGGCCAAAATTGTAGAAAGCGTCAATCATGCCGCCACCTCTTCCATCTTGGCACCTGCAAATACACCACCGGCTGCCTGACGCGCATCGGCCGTCAGTTGCAGCGAGGGTGCCCGGCGCACCAGACCATCCAGCGCGTAGATGGATGCCACCACTGGTACGGCAGCCGTTGAATCGGACTCTGCCGACAACTTCACACCAGCGGAAACGGCGTTGTTCAGGCGGTCGGCAGACACATGGGTTGCACCTGCTGTCTGCTCGCGGCCCACATGGGCAAGAACCTCTTGCGAAGACTCGAATTCGAAGCCTTGCAAACCGAGCAGATTGCCCAGCACCCGCAGCACCTTCCAGGCGGGACGGGTGTCACCGAGGGGTTTCACCACCGCGTGGAAGCTCTGGATACGCCCTTCGGCATTCACAAAAGTACCCGACGTTTCGGTAAACGGTGCGATAGGCAGCAAAACATCGCTGCAATCGAGATTGGCCTTGAACGGGCTGAACGTGACCACCATGCCGACACCAGCCAACGCAGCATCAAGGCCCGCACCTGCGGCAGAGTCTTGTGCAGGCTCGTTGTTGAGCAAAAACACGGCCTTGAGCCCACCGGACAACATCTGCCCGGCGTGGGCACCACCGGCACCCGGCACAGCACCCGCCCATTGCGCGCCCACCGTATTGGCAGCCTCGGTCAGGTAACCCACACTGGCACCCGTCTGGGCACCAATCCACTGGGCCACTGCCAGCAGTTGCGACGCCTGGGCGTGGTGCGCCGCAGCGTTCCCCAGCAGAACCGCCTTGCGGTCACCACCCAACAGGGATTTGGCCATGGCTTGGGCCACATCGGTCACGTTGCCTTGGGCAGGTGCGTCCACGCCCTTCTCAGCGGCAATGGCTACAGCCACGTCAGCCAAGGCCTGGAGCCACTCCCCCGCAGGGGCCAGTTGCACTTGCGCCAGGGCGATGGCCCATGCGCTGCGTGAAGCCAGCTCCACTTCAGAATTGATAGCACTCACCGCACAACCCTTGCGCGCTGCCTGCCGAATACGCTGTGCAAACAGCGGATGGTCCTTGCGCAGGTTCGATCCGACGACGAGCACACGCTGCAGCTGCGACAGCGACGCAATCGACGTGCCCAGCCAGCGGATGCCAGCAGACGCCGTGAAGTCGGCATTACGCAGGCGGTAGTCAATGTTTTCGCTGCCCAGGCCGCGCACCAGGGCGCCGGCAAGGTACAACTCTTCTACCGTGCTGTGGGGGCTGACCAGTGCACCAATGGTGTTTGCACCATGGTCGGCCTTGATCTGCTTCACGCCGTTGGCGACGTATTCCAGTGCGGTTTGCCAGTCCACCGTCTTCCAAGCGCCGCCTTGCTTGAGCATGGGCTGGGTCAGACGTTCGCTGCTGTTCAGCGCTTCGTACGAGAAACGGTCACGGTCGGCAATCCAGCATTCGTTGACGGCTTCGTTTTCCAGCGGAACCACACGCATGACCTGGTTGTTCTTGACCTGGATGATCAGGTTGGCACCCGACGAATCATGGGGTGCGACCGACTTGCGGCGCGACAGCTCCCAGGTGCGGGCCTGGTAACGGAAAGGTTTGCTGGTCAGTGCACCGACGGGGCAGATGTCGATCATGTTGCCCGACAGTTCCGAGTCAATCGTGTCGCCCAACACCGTGGTGATTTCGGAATGTTCACCGCGGTGAATCATGCCCAGCTCCATCACGCCGGCCACTTCCTGGCCAAAACGTACGCAGCGGGTGCAGTGGATACAACGGCTCATTTCCTGCATGGAAATCAGCGGCCCCACATCCTTGACGGGCACCACGCGCTTTTCTTCTTCGTAGCGCGAGGAAGAACCACCGTAACCCACGGCCAAATCTTGCAACTGGCATTCACCGCCCTGGTCGCAGATCGGGCAATCCAACGGGTGGTTGATGAGCAAAAACTCCATCACCGACTGCTGGGCCTTGATGGCTTTTTCGCTCTTGGTGCGCACGATCATGCCCTGCGTCACGGGGGTGGCGCAGGCGGGCATGGGCTTGGGGGCTTTTTCCACGTCCACCAGGCACATGCGGCAGTTGGCGGCGATGGAAAGTTTCTTGTGGTAGCAGAAATGGGGGATGTAGGTGCCCGCTTTTTCGGCCGCATGCATCACCATGCTGCCTTCGAGCACTTCCACTTTCTGACCGTCGAGTTCTATTTCAACCATATGTTTTGTTCTCGCGATCAGGCCTGCACTGCAGCCTGGGGCTGGTTGGCACGCTGGATCAAGGCCTCGAATTCAGGCCGGAAATGCTTCAGCATGGCCCGCACCGGCATGGCCGCTGCGTCACCCAGCGCACAAATGGTACGGCCCTGGATGTTGTCGGCGACGGAGTTCAGCAGGTCGAGGTCACCCGCGCGGCCATGGCCGTGCTGGATACGGTCGATCACACGCCACATCCAGCCCGTACCCTCACGGCACGGTGTGCACTGGCCGCAGGACTCGTGGGAGTAAAAGTAAGACAGGCGCAACAGGCATTCGACCATGTTGCGGGAGTCATCCATAACGATGACCGCACCCGAGCCCAGCATGGAGCCGGCCTTGGCAATCGAGTCATAGTCCATAGTGCATTCCATCATCACCGCGGCAGGCAGCACGGGTGAGGACGAACCACCAGGAATCACCGCCTTGAGCTTGCGGCCCTTGCGCACACCACCAGCCAGCTCCAGCAGCTTGGCAAACGGAGTCCCCATGGGCACTTCGTAGTTGCCCGGCAACTCAACGTCACCACTGACCGAATAGATCTTGGTGCCGCCGTTGTTGGGCTTGCCACATTCGAGGTAGGCCTGGCCACCGTTACGGATGATCCAGGGCACCGCTGCGAAAGTTTCGGTGTTGTTGATGGTGGTGGGTTTGCCGTACAGGCCAAAACTGGCAGGAAACGGTGGCTTAAAACGGGGCTGGCCCTTCTTGCCTTCGAGTGACTCCAGCAAGGCGGTTTCTTCACCACAGATGTAGGCACCAAAACCATGGGCTGCATGCAGCTGGAAGCTGAACGTGCTGCCGAGGATGTTGTTGCCCAGATAACCTGCAGCACGGGCCTCTTCCAACGCTTCCTCGAAACGGTCATACGCGTGGAAAATCTCGCCGTGGATGTAGTTGTAGCCCACCGAAATACCCATCGCAAACGCGGCAATGATCATGCCTTCGATGACGATATGGGGATTGAATTCCAGGATGTCGCGGTCCTTGCAGGTACCGGGCTCACCTTCATCGGAGTTACACACCAGGTACTTTTGCCCTGGGAACTGGCGGGGCATGAAGCTCCACTTCAGACCCGTCGGAAAACCTGCGCCACCCCGGCCACGCAGGCCGGATTCCTTGACGGTGGCAATCACCTGGTCCTGGGTCAAGCCCTCACCCAGGATCTTGCGCAGCGCCTGGTAACCACCACGCGCTTCGTAGTCGGCAATACGCCAGTTGGTGCCGTCCAGGCCCGCATAAATCTGCGCGCCAATGTGGCGGTCATGGAAGCAGGTCTGGACACCCGTGGCCTGGAACTGCGCCAGCACTTGTGATGTGTTCATCAAACACCTCCCTTTGCAGGTGCAGCAGACTCGGAGGCGCGCAGGCCATCAATGAGCTGGTCGAGTTTGTCGTTGCTCATGAAGCTGCACATGGTGCGGTCGTTCACCAGCATCACTGGCGAATCGGCACATGCACCAAGGCATTCGCTTTGCTGCAAGGTGAACATGCCATCGGCAGTGGTTTCACCCATCGTGACACCGAGCTTTTGCTCCAGATGGTGCAAGGCATTCTGGCCATCGCGCAGCAGGCATGGCAGGTTGGTGCACACGTTGAGCTTAAAACGGCCCACCGGCTGCTGGTTGTACATGTTGTAGAAGGTGGTGACTTCGTGCACGGCGATCTGGGGCATGCCCAGCACCTCGGCAATCACGGCCTCACTCTCAGCACTGACAAAACCCTGTTCCTGCTGGACGATGGCCAGACAGGCCATCACAGCAGACTGGGCCTGCTCGGCCGGGTACTTGGCGACTTCTTTGGCGAAGCGCGCGCGGGTAGCTTCAGAGATCATCGGTCAATCTCTCCAAACACAATATCCATGGTGCCAATCACGGCAACGGCGTCGGCGATCATGTGGCCACGGACCATTTCGTCCATGGCGGCAAGATGCGCAAAACCCGGTGCACGGATCTTCAGACGGTAAGGTTTGTTGGCACCGTCACTCACAAGGTAGATACCAAACTCACCCTTCGGGTGCTCGACGGCGGCATACGCCTCACCTTCGGGCACGTGGAAACCTTCGGTGAAGAGCTTGAAATGGTGGATCAGCTCTTCCATGTTGGCCTTCATAGCCTCACGCTCGGGCGCGGCAACCTTGTGGTTGTCGGTGATGACCGGGCCGGGGTTCACACGCAGCCAGTCCACACACTGCTTGATGATGCGGTTGGACTGGGCCATTTCCTCCATGCGCACCAGATAACGGTCGTAACAGTCACCGGTCTTACCCACAGGGATGTCGAAATCCATGCGGTCGTACACATCGTAAGGCTGCGTCTTGCGCAGATCCCAGGCGATACCCGAGCCACGCAGCATCGGCCCCGTCAAACCCAGGTTCAATGCCCGTTCTGGCTGCATCACACCAATACCCACCGTGCGCTGCTTCCAGATGCGGTTGTCGGTGAGCAGGGTGTGGTACTCCTCCATGTGCTTCACAAAGCGCTGGGAGAAATCGTCGATAAAGTCGAGCAGCGAACCTTGGCGGTTCTCGTTCATACGCGCCAAAGCCTTGGCGTTCTTGATCTTGCTCACCTTGTACTGCGGCATTTCGTCCGGCAGATCACGGTACACGCCACCTGGACGGAAATAGGCCGCATGCATACGTGCACCGGACACGGCCTCGTACATGTCGAACAGGTCTTCACGCTCACGGAACGCGTAAATCAGGATGGTTGAGCTGCCGCAGTCATTGCCGTGGGAACCCAGCCACATCAGGTGGTTCAGCAGACGCGTGATTTCGGAAAACAGCACACGGATGTACTGCGCGCGGATGGGGACTTCCAGACCCAGCAACTTCTCGATAGCAAGGCAGTACGCGTGCTCGTTACACATCATCGACACATAGTCGAGACGGTCCATGTAGGGCAGCGACTGGATGTAGGTCTTGTGCTCGGCCAGCTTTTCAGTGGCACGGTGCAACAGGCCGATGTGCGGGTCGGCACGCTGGACCACTTCGCCGTCCAGCTCCAGCACCAGGCGCAACACGCCGTGGGCCGCAGGGTGCTGGGGACCGAAGTTGAGGGTGTAATTCTTGATTTCAGCCATCAGTGCAAACCGCCATAGTTGTCTTCGCGGATGATGCGGGGCGTAACTTCACGGGGCTCGATCGATACCGGCTGGTAGACCACACGTTTGAGTACGTCGTCGTAGCGCATTTCCACATGGCCCGACAGCGGGAAATCCTTGCGGAACGGGTGTCCGATAAAACCGTAATCGGTCAGGATGCGGCGCAGGTCATCATGACCTTCGAACACGATGCCATACAGGTCGAACGCTTCACGCTCGAACCAGTTGGCGGAACTCCACAGAGCCGTCACGGAAGGCACCACCGGAAAATCATCTTCCGGGCAGAAAACCTTGACGCGCACACGCTGGTTCAGGCTCACGGACAACAGATGTGACACCACGCCGTAACGCAGGCCATCCCACACCGTGTCACGGTACGCAGAATAGTCCACACCACAAATGTCGATGAGCTGCTCGAACTTGCAGCCCGGGGCGTCGCGCAGCAGCTGCATGGACGCAAGGTAATCACCAGCGGAAACCACCAGCGTCACTTCGCCCAGCGCCACGGTGAGGCTTTTAACCTTGTCACCCAGCACAACGGCAATGGTGTCCTTGAGGACGTCAGGATGAATGGCAACAGATGTCATGGATTCCCGCTTAGACACGTGCAATGGTGTTGGTGCGACGCACCTTCTGCTGCAGCTGGATGATGCCGTAGATCAAGGCCTCGGCCGTGGGCGGACAGCCCGGCACATAGACATCCACCGGCACGATACGGTCACAGCCACGCACCACGGAATAACTGTAGTGGTAATACCCGCCACCATTGGCACACGAACCCATGGACAACACCCAACGGGGCTCGGCCATCTGGTCATACACCTTGCGCAACGCAGGCGCCATCTTGTTGCACAGCGTGCCGGCCACAATCATCAGATCGGACTGGCGCGGACTGGCGCGGAACACCTCGGCACCAAAACGACCGATGTCATAACGCGCAGCAGCGGCATGCATCATCTCGACCGCGCAGCAAGCCAGACCAAAAGTCATGGGCCACAGCGAGCCCGTCTTGGCCCAATTCACCACCGAGTCGTACGACGTGGTGATGAAACCCTCTTTTAAAACGCCTTCAATAGCCATGGCTCTGCCCTCGTGCCGACATGCGTTTATTCCCAGTCAAGGGCACCCTTTTTCCACTCGTAGATAAAACCCACGACCAGAATGCCCAGAAAAATCACACCCGCCCAAAAACCCACAATACCAATTTCCTTGAACGCAACCGCCCAGGGAAACAGGAAAGCGATTTCCAGGTCAAACAAAATGAAGAGGATGGCCACCAGGTAATAGCGCACATCAAACTGCATACGGGCATCTTCAAACGCCTCGAAGCCGCACTCATAAGGGGAATTTTTGGCCTCATCAGGCCGATTGGGACCGAGTATGTAGCCCAGCACCTGCGGCGCTATGCCAACACCCACGCCAACCAAGATGAACAAAAGGACTGGGAGGTACTGATCGAGGTTCATCTTGAGGATTTGCTCACCGCTGGGACCCAGCCCTCTGCAACTTCCATGCCTGCAGGGGCGGGTTTTTTGTTTGGTGCGGTCGGCGAGACTCGAACTCGCACAGCTTTCGCCACTACCCCCTCAAGATAGCGTGTCTACCAATTTCACCACGACCGCGGTTTTTATCGTCTGAATGGCATGAGGACGCCGAGGCGTTTTGGCTTTCCAGACAATCAGCATTCTACTCTGGATTACCCTCGATCTTCGAGGGGTTGGAGAGATTTTCCCGACTGTTTACTTCGTCGGAATTTGTCCTGCACCTGTCGCAGGCACGGCTGGTGCAGCCGCTGGCACAGGAACATTCACCGCTGCTGCAGGCGCACCCGTGGTACCGGGAATCTGTGTGGCAGGGCCGCTGCCAGCAGGCGCGGGAATGGCGGCGGCGGGCTGATCCAACACACTGCCCGAACTGGCGGGACGGGCATTGCCAAAGTAAGCCAAGGCCAGTGTGCACGCAAAAAACACGGCTGCAAGCACCGCTGTGGCGCGTGACATGAAGTTGGCACTGCCGCTGGCACCAAACAGGCTGCCGGAGCCGCCACTGCCAAAAGCTGCACCCATGTCCGCACCCTTGCCGTGCTGGATCAGGATCAGACCAATCATGACCAAGGCGGCCAACATCTGGACCGCGAGAATGGCGTTGATGACGAGGTTCATTCAATTACTCCTAATTTGATAGCTGACTGCGCACGCACTTACTGCGCTGCAGCCACAATTTGCAAAAAGTCCGGGGCCTTGAGCGATGCACCACCGATCAGGCCTCCATCAATATCCGGCTGGGCCAGCAAACTGGCGGCGTTGGCTGCATTCATGCTGCCGCCGTACAACAGCTTGATCTGGCCCGCTTTGTCCGTGGCAGCTTGCAACTGGGCACGTAATGCCGCATGCACCTGCTGCGCTTGTTCGGCTGTGGCCGTTTTGCCGGTGCCGATGGCCCATACAGGCTCATACGCCACCACGATTTCGGTGATGCAGTGGCCGTTGAGGTGGATTACCGCAGCGAGCTGGCGGCGCACAACGGCTTCGGTCTGCCCTGCTTCGCGCTCTGCCAGTGTTTCACCCACACACACGATGGGCGTGATACCCGCCGCCAGTGCACGGTGCGCCTTGGTTGCCACCAGGGTATCGGTTTCACCATGGTATTGGCGGCGTTCCGAATGGCCCACAAGCGTGTAGCGCACACCAAAGTCGCGCAGCATGGTTGCCGACACTTCACCGGTGTAGGCACCTGCCTCATGGGCCGACACATCCTGCGCCGCCAGATGGACAGGCGCTGCACCCAGCAAAGCCTGCACCTGCGCCAGGTACGGCGCGGGCACGGCCACGGCGACCTCGCAACCGGGCGAACCCACACCATCAAGCAGCGCACGCAGCAAGGCTTCGTTGGCGGCCAGGCTGCCGTTCATCTTCCAGTTACCAGCAATCAGTTTCTTTTTCATGACTTCACCATGTCAGGACAATCTTGCCCACATGCCGCCCCGCTTCCATCAGCGTGTGTGCGGCAGCCGCATCGGCTGCAGGGAACGAACTGTGGATGACAGGTTTGACCGTGCCTTTTTCCAGCAGGGGCCAGACGCGCTGCAGCAAGGACTGCGCAATGGCCGCCTTGAATGCCACGGGGCGGGGGCGCAGTGTGGAGCCGGTCACCGTCAGGCGGCGGCGCAGCACCTGGCCAGCGTTGATCTCACTCTTCACACCGCCCTGCACCGCAATGATGACCAGCCGGCCATCTTCGGCCAGGCAAGCCAGTTCACGCGCCACATAGTCACCCGCCACCATGTCGAGGATGACGTCCACACCGGCACCGTCGGTGATGCGTTTGACCGCCTCCACGAAGTCTTCGGTGTTGTAGTTGACCGCATGGTCGGCACCCAGCGCCAGGCAAGCCGCGCATTTTTCATCGCTGCCCGCCGTGACGATCACCGTGGCGCCCATGGCTTTGCCCAGCTGGATGGCTGTGACACCAATACCACTGGTGCCACCCTGCACCAACAACGTCTCGCCCTTTTGCAGGCGGCCGCGGTCGAACACGTTGCTCCAGACGGTGAAGAATGTCTCAGGCAAAGAGGCAGCCTCGGCATCGGACAAGCCGTGGGGCACAGGCAGGCACTGCGCCACCGGCGCAACACACAGCTCGGCATAACCACCACCGGCCACGAGCGCACAGACGCGGTCGCCCACCTTGATACCAGCCTGTTTCATGGCAGCGGCGTCACCGCCCTCCACCACACCAGCCACTTCCAGGCCCGGAATATCCGAAGCACCGGGCGGCACGGGGTAGTGGCCGGTGCGCTGCAACACGTCGGGCCGGTTGACACCACTGGCCGCAACGCGGATCAGCAGCTCACCGGCACCCGGCACAGGCACGGGCCGCTCACCCAGACGCAGAACGTCGGGCAGGCCGTAACTTGTAATTTCAACAGCACGCATGACGATGTTGACTGTAATTTAAGATGTTTTAATGCTGCAGCGCCCGCAGGACGGGCGCAAGCAGCTACAAAATAAATAGCAAACGATCAGGCGTTGTGCTGGCCGTGGCCACCGTCTTGCGAACGTTGCTGCTGGGGCTGTTCGCCGTAGGCAGGACGCTCGGTCAGGGCCTTCAAGGACAGCTTGACGCGGCCCTTTTCGTCGGTTTCCATGACCTTGACACGCACGATCTGGCCTTCGGTCAGGTAGTCGGACACCTTCTCGACACGTTCGTGGGCGATCTGGCTGATGTGCAGCAGGCCGTCCTTGCCGGGCAGCAGGTTGATCAGTGCACCGAAGTCCAGGATCTTGGTGACCGGGCCTTCGTAGATCTTGCCGATCTCGACTTCAGCGGTAATCTGTTCGATGCGCTTCTTGGCCAGTTCGGCCTTCTCTGGATCAGCAGAAGCGATGGTGATGACGCCATCTTCTTCAATGTTGATCTGGCAGCCGAACTCTTCGGTCAGCGCACGGATCACCGAGCCGCCCTTGCCGATCACGTCGCGGATCTTCTCGGGGTTGATCTTCATGGTGAACAGGCGTGGCGCGAAGTTGGACACTTCGGCCTTGGCCTCACCCATGGCGCTTTGCATTTCGCCCAGGATGTGCATACGCGCTTCCTTGGCCTGGGCCAAAGCGACTTGCATGATTTCCTTGGTGATGCCCTGGATCTTGATGTCCATCTGCAGCGCGGTGATACCGGCGGTGGTACCGGCCACCTTGAAGTCCATGTCGCCCAAATGATCTTCGTCACCCAGGATGTCGGTCAGCACGGCAAAACGGTTGTCTTCCTTGATCAGACCCATGGCGATACCGGCCACGTGGGCCTTCATCGGCACACCGGCGTCCATCAGCGACAGGCAGCCGCCGCAGACCGAAGCCATCGACGAGGAGCCGTTCGACTCGGTCACTTCCGACACCACACGCATGGTGTAGGGGAAGTCTTCCTTCGATGGCAGCACGGCAGCCA
>JAGOEY010000076.1 GCA_017997515.1 Burkholderiaceae bacterium
CAGAGTGCTGCGAACGCGTCGGCAATCGACACGCAGCGCGGCCCCTGTGCCAGCGTGAAAGTTGCGGGTGCGGTGGGCATGGGGCCATCCATCGATGGTTGACGCCATATTTTTTGAATAAAAAGTGCCTCTAGCGCATACAGGACGTGTGCAGATAGCTATTAATTCAGGAGTATTCTGCCCGCCAATGCGCACGGTCAGCGCGGCAGCAGGGTTTGCAAGGCAGAACCGATTGGCGCAAAATGCGCCAATCAGGAGAACGTTATGCCCTCTAGCCCCGCAGGTTTCAGTTCCGTCAAACTCCCCGCCGCCTTGGTGCAGCAAGCCCGCGAGGCCGCCCAGCCATTGCGCCGCTCGGTAGCCGGCCAGGTCGAATACTGGGCCACCTTGGGCCGGGTGGTGGAACACACCGGACTGACGGTGCAAGAGGCACGTACGGCGATTGAGGCGTATGAGGCGGCGGTGCGCAAGACGCGTGTGGCGGATACGGTCGCCAGCCTGACCCAAAAACTGCTTGCGGCCAACGCCAGCGGATCGCTTGCCCAACGGGTGCGCGAAGTGGTTGAAGAAAACCGGGCACTTGCCCGGTAAAGCCGGGTAATGCCGTGTCAAGCCAAGTGAAGGAATTACCCGTTTTCCATTTGCTGGCAGGGCCCAATGGTGCTGGCAAGTCGACGCTCTACCGTGCGCTGGTGCGTGATGGCCTCATTGCAAAAGACATGCCTTTCGTGAATGCCGATCTGTACGAACGCGATCACCTGCAGCTCATGGCCGATCCTGAATCGCGCTCGCAAGCCGCCAGAACCTGGGCAGAGGCTGAACGCACGCGCTTGCTCATAGCGGGTGATTCATTTGTCAGCGAAACCGTTTTCTCCCACGTCTCAAAGTTGGCATTGATAGAGGACGCTACGGCGCACGGCTATATGGTGGCGCTGCATGTAGTCGCCCTGGACGATCCGCAGCGTCTGCTGGGCCGCGTGAAAGCGCGCGTTCGCGAGGGCGGCCACGATGTGCCGGCCGACCGCATCCTGGCACGGTATCCGCGCACGTTGCACAACCTGACCAAGGCGGTCAGGCGGGCTTCCGTGGCGTATCTGTACGAAGCGCGCGAGACCAGTGATGGCGGGCCCCAATTGGTGGCGATCTGTGAAGGCCACCAAACGACCCGCGTTGTCGATGCAGTGCCGCGTTGGGCAGAGCAGGTATTGGCGGGTTGAACCGAGCCTGTCGCCAAGCTTCAACCCCCCGCTCACCCCCGCATCAACGCCTCAATCTCTTCCGCCTTCACCGGCACCCCGCGCGTGATCAGCTCGCAACCCGTTGCGGTCACGATGGCGTCGTCCTCGATGCGGATGCCGATGTTCCAGAACTGCTCGGGCACACCGGGCGTGGGGCGCACGTAGATGCCGGGCTCGATGGTCAGCACCATGCCGGGGTGCAGGATGCGGCTGGGGCGGCTCTTGATGACTTCGCCGGAAAGCGGGTCTTTGCGTTCACTCACCTCACCCAACTCGGTCGGCTCCACGTAGCTGCCGCAGTCGTGTACGTCCATGCCCAGCCAGTGGCTGGTGCGGTGCATGTAGAAGGGGAAGTAGGCGCGCTGTGCCACCACGTCGTCCACGCTGCCCACCTGGTGCGCGTCCAGCAGGCCCAGGTCCAGCAGGCCCTGCGACAGCACCCGCACTGTGGCGTCGTGCGGGTCGTTGAAGCGGGCACCGGCGCGGGTGGCTGCCACGGCGGCGTCCTGGCTGGCCAGCACCAGGTCGTACAGGGCGCGCTGCGGGCCGGTGAATTGGCCGTTGGCGGGGAAGGTGCGGGTGATGTCGCTGGCGTAGCCGTCGAGCTCACAACCGGCGTCGATCAGCACCAGGTCGCCGTCGCGTACGGGCGCGGCGTCGGCGCGGTAGTGCAGCACGCAGGCGTTGGCACCGGCGGCGACGATGGAGTAGTAGGCCGGGTACTGCGAGCCGCCCATGCGGAACTCGTGCAGCAGCTCGGCGTCGAGGTGGTATTCACGCACGTCCTGGCCCGCGCGCAGCATACGGGCCGAGGTCTGCATGGCGCGGACGTGGGCACGGGCGCTGATGGTGCTGGCGCGGCGCATCACGTCTTGTTCGTGGGCGTCCTTGATGAGGCGCATCTCGTCGAGCACGCTGCACAGATCGTGCTGCACCTCGGGGCACAGCGCACCATAACGCACCCGCGCGCGCACGGCGTTGAGCCAGCCGTCCACACGTGTCTCCAGCCCTTTGTGGATGGCGAAGGGGTACCACACGGCACTTTTGTTTTCCAGCAGGCGTGGCAGGCGGGTGTCGAGTTCGGTGGTGGAGGATGCAGCGTCCACGGCCAGTGCGGCGGGGGCAGCGTCGGGGCCGAGGCGGTAGCCGTCCCAGATCTCGCGCTCCAGGTCCTTGGGGGCGCAGAACAGCGTGCTCTGGCCGTCACCGGTAATGACCAGCCAGGCGTTGGGCTCGGTGAAACCGGTGAGGTAGTAGAAGTAGCTGTCGTGCCGGTAGAGGTAGTCCGTGTCCCGGTTGCGCGCGTGTTCGGGCGCGGTGGGGATGATGGCGATGCCGCCTGGACCCATGGCTTGGGCGACGCGGGCGCGGCGCTGGGCATAAAGCGAGGTCTGTGGGGTGGGCTGTGGGATCATCCGTGCATTGTGGGGCATCCAGCCACCGCGTCGCTTCAAACACCATGCCTGTTTTTGCCTCTTCCCTGCTGCATTTCATCTGGGCCATCCTGGTGCCTGTGTTGGGTCTGGTGCTGGCTGCAGCACTGCTGGCGTATGGCATGTACGTGCGCTGGTTCGACGCACCCCAGAAGTGGCTGCTGGCACCGCGTGTGCTGCGGGCGCTGGGCGCGGCGGCTGTGGTGTGCAACGGCGCGCTGCTGTTGCAGCTGTACCTGAACCACAGCGCACAGGAGACCCGGGCGGACCAGGCCGCCGTGCGCGCCAGCCGCGAACGCTTTGTGCTGCCGCAGGATTTTCAGTACGGCGAGTTGCTGATCCCTGCGGGCAGCCTCATCAACCGGCAAGATCCGTTCGACCAGGGCGAGCCCGGCCGCCCGCTGGCCTTACACGGGCTGGCGGCGGTGCGTTTTGCGCAGCCGGTGGAGGTGGCCGGGGTGTGGGCCAGTGCGCTGCATACCGTGCCTGCGCGTGTGGAGCTGGCGCAGAACCAGACCGTGGGCCCGGTGTACAGCGTGAGCAGCCGCACCCAGCAGTGGGAGCGCAACCGGGTCAAGCCCACCATGGCCTGCAAGAAGGGGCAGATCGCCGTGTTTATGGTGCCGCACATTCCCCATGATGCGCAGGCCGAAGTCGGCAAGCCCCCGCCCGATGGGCCGGACGCCCGCTTCCTGCCCAGCCAGTGGATGTTTCGCCACTGCGAGAACGGCCCGGCGATTGCGCTGGAGCCTGCGCGGTAGCGGGGACGTTCAGCGGTTGAGTTCTGCCAGTCTTTCTGGCGTTCCTACGTCCGTCCAGCGTCCCGTGTACATCGACGCCCCCACGCGGCCTTCGTCCATCGCGCGGCGCAGCAGTGGGGCCAGTGGGGCTTTGATGCCGTCAGGGTTGCCCTGCGGAATGGCGCAAAAAGGCTCGGCAAACAGCGCGGCGCGGTACAGGCCGATGGTGGAGTAGGTGTAGCGTTCGCCGTCTGACTGGTTCAGCGCCAGGCCCTCGGGCGAGATACCGAAGTCACCGCGCGGGTTGTGCGCCGGGTTGGGCACCAGCCACAGGTGGGCCAGTGCACCACTGGCGGCAAAACGCTGCACCGCTGCCGGGTCGAACACAAAGTCCGGCGCATACACATCCCCGGCCACCAGCCAGAACAGGTCGTGCCCGCCCACCTGCAGCAGGGGCAGCGCGCGTACGATGCCGCCCGCTGTCTCCAGCGCGCCGCCAAAGTCAGCCTGCTCGTCGGAGTATGAAATTGATAGCGCACTGCGCTCATCCACTGTGCGCTGGAGGCCAAAATGGCTTGAAATTTTTGCTCCCAGCCAGGCCGTATTCACCACCAGGTCGGTACAGCCACCGCGCGCCAGCGCCTCCATGTGCCACTGCATCAGCGGTTTACCGCGCACGTCGAGCAGGGGTTTGGGGGTGGTGTCGGTCAGCGGGCGCATACGCTCGCCACGGCCAGCGGCCAGGATCAGGGCGGGGATGGATGTCATGGAGAAAGTTGCGGCGCAGCCCCACGCTGCAGCGTGTGGCGCTCGGTGTGGTGGGGCTCAAACAGTGCGAGCAGCGCCTCCATCAGCGCACGGGCCTTGGCCGAGTGGTCACCGCCAAAGTTGCAGACATACACGTCCAGCGTCACCGCGCGGTGTTCGGGCCAGGTGTGGATACACAGATGGCTCTCGGCCAGCAGCAGCGTGGCGGTGACCCCGCCCGGGCCGTGGGCGGAGGCAGGGAAGCTGTGAAAGACTTCGTTCACCACCTGCAGCCCGGCGGCCAGCGTAGCGCTGCGGCAGGCGCTGCCCAGTTGTGCGGCGTGCAGCAGCCATGCGCTGTCGCAGCGGCAGTCGTGGAGGTCAGCAGTCAGATGGAGGCCTTGCATGGGCTGGACTGTAGCCGATGGCCTGGGAATACAGTCGCGCTTACAGATGCCGATTAAACAAATCATAAGTTGTTTAATGGCAATACACACTTTGATTTGTAATTGCAGCACGTGTACTTCATACGCCCAGAAAACACACCATAGATTGTAAAATCGAAATACAATCCATGATGTGTATTTGGCACCATCAAGTGTCCAACCAAACCCATGCAAGCCTTCACCGTCCGCACCACAGAGCAGTTGCCACAGTTGCTCAAAGCCTTCCGCAAGAATGCCGGCCTCACCCAGGCCGACGTGGCTTTACGTTTGGGGGTAACGCAGCAAACAGTGTCCGCCCTGGAGCGCAACGCCGAGGCGGTCAGTGCTGCGCGGCTGATGAAACTCCTGAACATCCTGGGCGTGGAGTGGGTGCTGCAAAACCGCTCTGAGTCCACCGTGCCCGCGTCGGGTGAAACCAGCGACTGGTAAGCGATGAACACATACGTGCGGGGCAAGGCGCTGGGCTTGTGGATGAATGGCCATTTCGTCGGCACCTGGAGCATGGAGGCCGGGGGCGATGTGCTGCAGTACGACAGCCAGTGGGTGAATTCTCCTTTGCGGCGTCCGCTGTCGCTCTCGCTTCCGTTCACACCCGGCAACCGGCCGCACAAGGGCGACGCTGTTCGTTTCTATTTTGAGAACCTGCTGCCCGACAGCAAGGAAATTCGTGAGCGTGTGGCGCGCCGTTACCAGGTGGGCGCAACCGATGCCTACAGCTTGTTGCGCGAAATTGGCAGGGACTGCGTGGGCGCGCTGCAAATCCTCCCCGCAGACGATGCGCCGCCGACGGACCTGCGGGTGCAGGCTGAGCCGATGGCAGACGCCGAAGTCGCGCAGCTGATTCGTGCCACCGTCCAGCCCGCGCAATTTGGCGGGGCGAGCGCACCAGACGCGGACTTTCGCATCTCCATTGCCGGCGCGCAGGAGAAAACCGCGCTGCTGCACTGGCAAGGCCGCTGGTGCCGCCCGCGGGGTGCCACGCCCACCACGCACATCTTCAAGTTCCCCCTGGGGCTGATTGGCAACCTGCAACTGGACATGCGCCAATCCGTGGAAAACGAGTGGCTGTGTTCCAAGCTGTTGGCAGCCTACGGGCTGCCCGTGGCGCATTGCGACATGCTGCAGTTTGACGACCAGAAAGTGCTGAGCGTGCAACGCTTCGACCGACGTTTGTGGAAGAACGATGTGCTGCTGCGCCTGCCGCAGGAAGACATGTGCCAGGCCACCGGCACGTCGCCCGTGTTGAAGTACGAGGTAGATGGTGGGCCAGGTGTGGACCGCATCATGGGCCTGCTCGACGGGTCTGCGCAGCGCGAGCGTGACCGGTACCACTTTTTCATGGCCCAGCTTGTGTTCTGGATGTTGTGTGCCACCGACGGACACGCCAAAAACTTCAGCCTCTTTTTGCGGCCTGGTGGTGCATTCGAGATGACACCGCTGTACGACGTGCTCTCCGTCTACCCGCTGCTGGGTGAGGGGCGGGGCAAGCTGTCGCCCCACAAGGCCCGACTTGCCATGGCCGTGCGCTCCAAAAATGCACATTGGCAAATCAACAAAATCATGCGCCGCCACTGGCAGGCCGTGGGTGAGCGGTATGGCATCGTGTCGCCCAAAGGATTTACGGTAGGCGATGTGATTGACAAGCTGGTCTCTTTTACGCCCGATGTGGTGCAACGTGTGCAACAGGCGCTGCCATCGGAATTCCCTTCCGAGGTGGCTGATCCCATCTTCAACGGACTGCTGGATGCCGCCTCCCGATTGGGGCGTGTGTACGACTGAAGTAGCGGCTGGCGCAGCACTTCTGCGCCCCCAAGTAAAATCCCGGGTTTCCCCTCCCCCGAACACTCTGGAGCTTCTCTCCCATGTCCACCCCCGACACTGCGGCAACCCCCACCCCCCAATCCCTGGCGAACGCCATCCGTGCGCTGTCCATGGATGCCGTGCAAGCCGCCAACTCTGGCCACCCCGGCGCGCCTATGGGCATGGCCGACATGGCCGTGGCGCTGTGGGGTGACCACCTCAAACACAGCCCGCGCAACCCGCAGTGGTTCGACCGCGACCGCTTTGTGCTGTCCAACGGCCACGCGTCGATGCTGATCTATTCGGTCCTGCACCTCACCGGCTACAAGCTGCCCATCAGCGAACTGAAGAACTTCCGCCAGCTGCACAGCAAGACTGCCGGCCACCCCGAAGTGGGTGTCACGCCCGGCGTGGAAACCACCACCGGCCCGCTGGGCCAAGGCATCACCAATGCCGTGGGTTTTGCGCTGGCTGAGAAGCTGCTGGCCAAGGAATTCAACCGTGAAGGCCATACGGTTGTGGATCACAACACCTACGTGTTCCTGGGCGACGGCTGCCTGATGGAAGGCATCAGCCACGAAGCCGCCGCACTGGCTGGCGCGTGGAAGCTGAACAAACTGATCGCGCTGTACGACGACAACGGTATTTCCATCGACGGCCCGGTCGCCCCCTGGTTCATCGACGACACCGCCCGCCGTTTTGAAGCCTATGGCTGGAACGTCATCCGCGGTGTGGACGGCCACGACGCGGCTGCGGTGTCTGCCGCCATCGCAGCCGCCAAGCTGTCGGCCGACAAACCCACCCTGGTGATGTGCAAGACCGCCATCGGCCAAGGCTCGCCCAACCGCGCAGGCACGGCCAAGGCGCACGGCGAACCGCTGGGCGCGGAAGAAATCGCGCTCACACGCGAAGCACTGGGCTGGACGTCCACCCCGTTCAGCATCCCCAAGGACATCGCTGCCGCCTGGGACGCCAAGGCCCGTGGCCTGGAGATGGAAGCCGCCTGGGACGTGCGTTTTGCCGCCTACAAGGCCGCCTTCCCCGCGCTGGCCAAGGAGTTTGAGCGCCGCATGAAGGGCAACCTGCCCAAGAACTTTGCCCAGACCGCCGTGGACGCCGTCATCGCGGCCCACACCAAGGGTGAAACCGTCGCCAGCCGCAAGGCCAGCCAGATCGCGCTGGAAGCCTTCACCGCTGCCCTGCCCGAGCTGCTGGGTGGCAGCGCCGACCTGACCGGCTCCAACCTGACCAACACCAAGAGCACACCCAACCTGCGCTTCGACGTGGCCGGTGACGTGGTGCAAACCGCCAACGCCGACGGCACGCTGGTGGGTGGCCGCCACATCAACTACGGCGTGCGTGAATTCGGCATGGCCGCCATCATGAACGGCATCGCGCTGCATGGTGG
>JAGOEY010000077.1 GCA_017997515.1 Burkholderiaceae bacterium
TCCACGGTGACTGCGGCCGCGTCCAGCCCCAGCAAAGCACGGCTTTGCACCAAAGAAAGGCCCATATCCACTCCTCCCCATTCAAGTGCACAGCGTCTGACGCAAAACATGCACCAATTTGCACCTTGTTGGTGCGTTTATGAATTTCGACCTGGCAACTTGAAAGAAACGCCGTGGCGTATGCACCAAGAAACCGATTGGCACAACTTGGCACGCTCCATGCATTACCACACCAGAACACCCCACCACTTTGGAGAACCTTGATGAAGTCCACGCTCGTGAAAACCCTGGCTGTTGTTGCTGTTGCCGCTTTGCCTGCCTTGGCCAGCGCACAGCTTACAGCCAATGTCAGCCTGACCACCAATTACAAATTCCGTGGCCAGGACCAGGACGTCATTGGCAAAAACGGCAGCATCAAGGACAAGGCCGTCAAGCCCGCACTGCAAGGTGGCCTGGACTACGCACACGAAAGCGGCTTCTACATCGGCAACTGGAATTCCAGCGTCAACTGGCTCGCAGGCAACTCGCTCGAATCCGACATCTACGGCGGCTACAAATTCAAGGCCGGCGAGATCGACATGGATGTGGGCCTGCTGACCTACATCTACCCCGGCAACAGCCTGGGCAACACCACCGAAGGCTACGTCGGCGCCACCTTTGGCCCCATCAGCGCCAAGTACTCCCACACCTTCTCCGAAGACTACTTCGGCTGGGCCGGTACCAGCCTGGGTTCAGGCCTCAAGGGCCGCAACACCGGTTACCTGAACCTGGCGTTTGCACAGGAAGTCGCACCCAAGCTCACGCTCAAGGCATCGGTGGGCTTCACGCAGTTCGCCAGCGACATCAAGGACAACGGCGTGCCGAACTACATGGACTACAGCGTGGGCGGTGCCTACGACCTGGGTGAAGGCTTCACGCTGGGTGCCAACGTGGTGGGCGCCAACAAGCGCGGCTTCTTCGGCCCGGTCAACAAGAACCGCCTGATCGTCAGCATCACCAAGACCCTGTAAAAACCCGTCGAGCACGGCGGCCTGCCATACACCCTATGGGCAGGCCCGGCTTGTTCTTCCATCCAAACCAAAGGAACAAAAATGAAACTGGTGACAGCGATCATCAAACCATTCAAGCTGGACGAGGTGCGTGAAGCCCTCTCCGGTATTGGTGTGCAAGGCATTACCGTGACGGAAGTCAAGGGTTTCGGTCGGCAAAAAGGCCATACCGAGCTGTACCGTGGCGCAGAGTACGTGGTGGATTTCCTGCCCAAGGTCAAGATCGAAGCGGCCGTGTCCGACGAGCTGGTTGACCGTGTGATTGAAGCCGTTGAGTCGGCCGCCCGCACCGGCAAGATCGGTGACGGAAAAATCTTTGTGTACAACCTGGAACAGGTTGTGCGCATCCGCACTGGCGAAACAGGCGGCGAAGCCCTGTAAGGCCCGGAGGAACCATCACCATGAAAAAACTACTTTCCATCATCACCTTTATCGCGCTGTCCATGACAGCGCAACTGGGCATGGCTGCGGACTTTCCGGAGTCCAAGCTGAACTTTGAACTGGGCAAGAGCGAACTGCCAGCCGAAGCGTCTGACGCAGTGGCCAAAGTGGCTGCCTTCCTCAAAGCCACAGCCGATGCCAAGGTGCAAGTTTCTGGTTACACCGACACGTCGGGTGATGCGGCACAAAACGCCGAGTTGGCCAAGAACCGCGCACAGGCCGTGAGCCAGGCGCTGACAGCCGCCGGTGTGCCCGCCGACAGCATCGTCATGAAGAAGCCCGAAGAAGTCGAAAAGGTCGGCAGCCCTGAAGCCGCCCGTGTGGTGGTGCTGTCGCTGGCCGTTGTGGCGCCCGCCGCAGATGCACCTGCAGCCGCTGCGCCCACGCTCAACTCGGGTGACACGGCCTGGATGCTGACATCCACGCTGCTGGTGATCCTGATGACCATCCCCGGTCTGGCCTTGTTCTACGGTGGCCTGGGCCGCTCGAAGAACATGCTGTCCGTGCTGATGCAGGTCTTCGTGATCTTCGCGCTGATCAGTGTGTTGTGGGCTGTGTATGGCTACTCGCTGACGTTCAGCGGTGAAGGCAGCTTCTACGGCGGCTTCGACAAACTGTTCCTCGCCGGTATCACCCCTGACACGCTGTCCGGTCTTCTGCCCACCATCCCTGAATATGTGTTCGTCGCCTTCCAGGGCACGTTTGCTGCCATCACCGTGGCACTGATCGTGGGCTCCTACGCCGAACGTATCCGTTTCTCCGCTGTGCTGCTGTTCTCGGTGATCTGGTTCACCTTCAGCTACCTGCCAATCGCCCACATGGTGTGGGGTGGTGGTCTGCTGGCCAAGGACGGTGCACTCGACTTCGCGGGTGGCACGGTCGTGCACATCAACGCCGGTATCGCCGGTCTGGTGGGCTCCTATGTGATTGGCAAACGTATCGGTTTTGGCAAGGAAGCCATGACGCCGCATTCCCTGACCCTGACGATGGTTGGTGCCTCTTTGCTGTGGGTGGGCTGGTTCGGCTTCAACGCCGGCTCGGCAGGTGCTGCCAACGGTGTGGCCGGTCTGGCCTTCATCAACACGGTGCTGGCCACTGCTGCTGCCACCTTGTCGTGGATCGCTGCTGAAGGCCTGATCAAGGGCAAGGGCTCCATGCTGGGTGCTGCATCCGGTGCGGTGGCTGGCCTGGTGGCCATCACGCCCGCCGCTGGTTTCGTGGGCCCCATGGGTTCCATCGTGCTGGGCCTGATCGCTGGTGTGGCCGGTGTCTGGGGTGTGAGCAGCCTGAAGAAGATCCTGGGCGCTGACGATGCATTCGACGTGTTCGGTGTGCACGGTGTCTGCGGCATCGTGGGTGCCGTCCTGACCGCCGTGTTTGCAGCCCCTGGCCTGGGTGGTACGGGTGGCCTGACCCCCGACACCTTCAACATGGCCAGCCAGGTCTGGATCCAGATCAAGAGCGTGTTGATCACCATCGGCTGGTCTGCTGTGGTGGCTTTCATCGCCTACAAGATTGCCGATGTGGTGATTGGTCTGCGTGTGTCGGAAGAAGCCGAACGCGAAGGCCTGGACATCACGTCCCACGGCGAAACGGCTTACCACCGTTAAGAAAATGCGCCTCGGGCCACACTGCTGCGCAGTGGTGGCCCTTGGCAAGTGAAAGAGTCTCCTTTGGATGTTGGGCCCGCAGTGATGCGGGCCCTTTTTTGTTGGCGCCGCTTGTCTGTGCTGCTGGAGCAATCGGCACAATCGGTGTATCTATTTCAGAGGAGCGTGGCATGGCATGGCAAACCGTTGTGGGGCAACCCAGCCAGTTGGGCGAATCGCCGTTCTGGCATCCCGGTGAGCAGCAGCTGTACTGGGTGGATATTCCCGGGCGGAAAATCCTGCGGGTGCGCCCAGCAAGCGGGGCGGTGGATGAGTGGCCGCTGCCGCAGGATCCCGGCTGTATCGCCCCGGCACTCGGCGGCGGCTTGGTCATTGCCCTGCGCGACGGCATCTACCGCGCCCACACCTGGGGCGGGCCGCTGGTGCAGCTGGCCGCCGCCACCCACGACCCTGCAACCACCCGCTTCAACGACGGCAAATGTGACGCACTGGGCCGCTTGTGGGCAGGCACCATCTACGAGCCGCGTAACGCGCAGCGGGCGGGCCTGTACTGCCTGGACGCGCGCGGCACCAGTGGCGATGCCCCGCCCACGTTGCAGCACAAACTCGGGGACGCCACCACCGCCAACGGTCTGGCCTGGTCACCCGACGGGCGCACCCTGTACTGGTCGGACACGCCCCGGCATGTGACCCACGCCTGGGACTTTGATGCCGCCACGGGGGCATTGCAGAACCAGCGGGTGTTCCAGCAGTTCGCGCCCAAACCCGCAGACTGGACGCCCGGCGCGCCAGGCGCATCGGGGTATGGCGGCCGCCCTGACGGTGCGGCGGTGGATGTGGACGGCAACTACTACTGCGCCATGTTTGAAGGCGGGCGGCTGCTGAAGTTTGCCCCCACCGGTGCGCTGCTGGCCGACATCCCAACACCTGTGCGCTGCCCGACCATGCCGTGTTTTGGGGGAGACGACCTGCGCACCCTCTACCTCACCAGCGTCCGCGCGGGCCGCCCCGCGGCCGAGTTGGCGGCAATGCCAGCGTCGGGTTGTGTATTCGCCATGCGGGTGGAGACGCCCGGCTTACCCGTTAATTTTTTCCTGGATTGATGGCGCAGCGTTTTCGCTCACACCCGCTGTTCAAAAAAATCACGGCGTGGCCGGGGCTGGGGCCGCCACCAAGGTACTACGATGCACACCATGGACTCCGCCCTGCAAACCCTCGCCGACCACATCCGCCACGCCGCCGCCCATGGCACGCCGCTGCGCATCCGGGGTGGCGGCACCAAGGACTTTTATGGCGAGCCGCCGCAAGGTGAGGTGCTCGACACCACCACCTGGAGCGGCATCACCGACTACGAGCCCAGTGAGCTGGTGGTCACCGTGCGCAGTGGCACCCCACTGGCCGTGCTGGAAGACACCCTGGCCCAACAAGGCCAGTGCCTCGCGTTTGAGCCGCCGCGTTATGCCCCGGGTGGCACCGTGGGTGGCATGGTCGCTGCGGGGCTGAGTGGCCCGGCCCGCGCCCATGTGGGTGCCGTGCGCGACTTTGTGCTGGGTGTGACACTGCTCAACGGCCGAGGTGAGCTGCTGACCTTTGGTGGCCAGGTCATGAAAAACGTGGCCGGTTACGACGTCTCGCGGCTGATGGCCGGTGCGCTGGGCACGCTGGGTGTGTTGACCGACATCAGCCTGAAGGTGCTGCCGTTTGCGCCAGCCGAGGCCACACTGCGTTTTGGCATGGACCAGGCCACGGCCTTGCAGCAGCTGCACCGCTGGGGTGGGTTGCCTTTGCCGCTCAACGCCAGTTGCTGGGTCAGCGACAACGGGGTGGACACGCTGTACGTGCGCCTGCGCGGCGCGGTGGCCGCAGTGGACGCCGCCTGCCGCCAGATGGGCGGTGAGCGCCTGGACAACCCGCAGGTAGCGGCTGACTGGCAGGCCTGCCGCGACCACCAGCTGCCCTGGTTCAAAGCCCGCGCCGGGCGGGCCTTGTGGCGGCTTTCCGTGCCACAGACCGCACCGGTGCTGGATCTGCCCACCACGCCCCTGGTCGAGTGGCAGGGCGCACAGCGCTGGGTGATGGTGGACGCAGGCGACGCCGCTGCCGCAGGCCACCTGCGCCGCACCGCTGCGGCGGTGGGGGGTAGTGCTTCACTTTTCATAGCTGCTCCCGCAGATGGGTTGGGCGCTACAGGTCGATTTGATACATTGTCTGCGCCCTTGGAGCAAATCCACCGGGCGCTCAAACGTGAATTTGATCCGGCGGGCATCCTGAACCCCGGTCGGCTCTACCCGGGCTGGTAAGGCATCCACATGCGGCGACTGCGCTTTCTCACAGGCCGGCACCGCTCGCCGTCCACCAACACCACCCTCGGCCTGCTGCTGGCGTTTAACGCCGGGGCGGTGAACGCGGGCGGGTTTCTGGTGCTGCACATGTACACGTCGCACATGACGGGTTTCGCCTCCCAGGTGGCGGACGGCCTGGTGCTGGGCAACCTGACGCTGCTGCTCAACGCGTTGGGGGCGTTGCTGGCATTTATCTGTGGCGCGGCGGTGTCCGCCATGCTCATCAACTGGGGGCAGCAGTACCAGCTGCGCAGTGTGTATGCGCTGCCCCTGCTGATCGAGTCCGCACTCATGCTGGTCTTCGGGTTGATGGGGGCCATCACTCTGACCTGGCACACCCCGTTTGCCCTGCCCCTTACCGTGCTGCTGCTGTCCTTCATCATGGGCCTGCAAAACGCGGTGGGCACCAAAAGTTCAGGCGGCAAAATCCGCACCACCCACATGACCGGCAACATCACCGACCTGGGCATCGAGCTGGGCAAGATGCTGTACTGGAACCGCCGTGGCACACCCGTGGCCGCGCTGGTGCGCCACAGCCGCGAACGGCTCTGGCTCTTCACCGGCCTGGTGGGGATGTTCATCCTCGGGGGGCTGATGGGGGCGGCCGGTTTCAGCTACGTCGGCTTCATCTGTGTGGTGCCGCTGGCCGCGCTGCTGCTGGCGCTGTCTTTGCCCCCGTTCCTGGAAGATGTGCAGCGCTCCGCCCATCTGCGGCAACTGCTGCGTGCCATTGCCGAACGTCTGCACCTGCGCCGCCGCCGCACACAGCCCGAAGACGGTGCACCTCCCCGCGACGACTGACTCTCAAAAAAAAAGACACACCGCGATGCAAACCCAACTCGCCCCCGAATTCCAGGGCACCCCCGACGGTGCCGAGGCCGAAGCCATCCTGCGCAAATGTGTGCACTGCGGCTTCTGCACCGCCACCTGCCCGACCTACCAGCTGCTGGGCAACGAGCTGGACGGCCCGCGCGGCCGCATCTACCTGATCAAGCAGGTGCTGGAAGGGGCCACGCCCACCCGCGCCACCCAGATGCACTTGGACCGCTGCCTGACCTGCCGCAACTGCGAAAGCACCTGCCCCAGCGGCGTGCAGTACGGCCATCTGGTGGACATTGGTCGCAAGATCGTGGATGAGAAAGTGCCGCGTGGTCTGGGCGAACGCGCTGTGCGCTGGGCGCTGAAAGAAGGCCTGCCGTCACCGCTGTTTGGCCCCGCCATGAAGCTCGGCCAGGCGGTGCGCGGTGTGTTGCCCGCGTCACTCCAGGCCAAGGTGCCAGCGCCCCAGGCGGCAGGCCAGTGGCCCACCCGCAGCCACACCCGCAAAGTGCTGATGCTCGAAGGCTGCGTGCAGCCCGCGATGATGCCCAACATCAACAGCGCCACGGCGCGGGTGCTGGACGCCATCGGGATTGAGGCCGTGCGCCTGCCAAAAACCGGTTGCTGCGGCGCGGTGAAGTTCCACCTGAACGACCAGGACGGTGGCCGCGCCGAAATGCGCGCCAACATCGACGCCTGGTGGCCGCTGGCTTCGACGGGTGGAGTCGAGGCCATCATGGTCAATGCATCGGGGTGTGGTGTCACCGTGAAGGAATACGGCCATCTGCTCAAGGACGACCCGGCCTACGCCGACAAGGCCGCCCACATCAGCGCCCTGGCGCGCGACCTGAGTGAATGGCTGCCCGAGCTGGCCACCGCGTTGCAAGGCCGTGTCAGCCCGCCCGCAGGCATGCTGGCCTTTCACCCACCGTGCACGCTGCAGCACGGGCAGCAGTTACGTGGCGGCGTCGAGGCCCATCTGGGTGCACTCGGCTTCCAGGTGCAGGTGGCACGCACCGAGTCCCATCTGTGCTGTGGCTCGGCCGGTACCTATTCGGTATTGCAGCCCGAACTGGCCTACCCGCTGCGTGACCGCAAACTCGGCCACTTGCAGGCGCTGGTCCCCGAGGCCATTTTGTCGGCCAACATCGGCTGTATCACCCACCTGCAAAGTGGCACCGCAACACCCGTCAAACATTGGGTCGAAGTGCTGGATGCCGCTTTGTTGCCGAATTAATTTGAATATTTTTTAAGCACCAAAGTGTGGCGTTTTGCAGCGGCTGCCAGCGCTGCTGCAGGGGCCTGCGCGTGGCGCAACCGCGGCTGAAAAACTGCCCAACCCTTGCTGCACAAGGCGTTCGCGCTTACGGAGTCTTTTTAAAAAATACCTATCCCTGGCGCGGACTTGCAGCCTATTGGTGCATTGCAGCAATGGCCAGTTTGGTGCATGCCATTGTCCGGGATTACCCCTAAAAATAAATACTTTACTTATGAAGTATTGACCCATAAACTGAGCCCAA
>JAGOEY010000078.1 GCA_017997515.1 Burkholderiaceae bacterium
CTTTTCCGTTCTGGAACAGCGTGACACCACCCTCTTCCCGCGAGCCGTTGGCGTCCGCCGGAATCATCAGGTTCTTGATACGCACGTTGGCAAACGTGCCGCGCATCATGACTTCGTGGTTGCCGCGGCGTGCGCCGTAGCTGTTGAAGTCGGCCTTCTGTACACCGTTGGCCAGCAGCCACTGGCCTGCAGGGGAACTGGCCTTAATCGAACCGGCGGGCGAAATATGGTCAGTGGTGATGGAGTCGCCAAACAGCGCCATGATGCGTGCGCCCTGCACCGCGACAGACACAGGTGCGGCTGCCAGCGGGTCGGCCATGTCAAAGTCGGCAAAAAATGGCGGCTCGGCAATGTAGGTGCTGCCAGGCCAGGTGTACGCAGCGCCCGACACACCCTTGATCTTCTCCCACAGCTTGCCCGGGTCGGTCTTGACCTTGGCGTAGTTCTCGCGGAAGGCCTTGCCGTTCATCGCGAACTTCATGAGTTTGTAGATCTCGTCGCTGGTGGGCCAGATGTCGCCCAGGTAGATGTCTTTGCCACCCTTGCCTTTGCCGACGGGCTCGGTCATCAGGTCACGCTGCACCGTGCCTGCAATGGCATACGCCACCACCAGCGGCGGGCTGGCCAGGAAGTTGGCCTTCAGGTTCGGGTGGATACGGGCCTCGAAGTTGCGGTTGCCGCTGAGCACGGCCGCGCAGACCAGGTCGTTACGGGTGATGGTGTCGTTCAGCTCGGGTGTCAGGTCACCGGCATTGCCGATACAGGTGGTACAGCCGTAACCCGCCAGCGTGAAGCCCAGCTTTTCCAGGTAGGGCAACAGGCCGGTTTGTGTGAGGTACTCGGTCACGATACGGGAACCGGGTGCCAGCGATGTCTTGATGTGCGGCTGCACCTTGAGCCCCGCCTCCACCGCCTTTTTGGCCAGCAGGCCCGCAGCCAGCAGAACGCTGGGGTTGGAGGTGTTGGTGCAGCTGGTGATGGCGGCAATCAGCACATCCCCGTTGCCGACCGTGATGTCCTTGCCGGCGCCTTTGCCCGTTTTGCTGGGCATAACGTGCGCTTCCGCCACCGCCTGCGCGGCCTCCAGCGTGGCACGGTTGCCCACCATCTCCACGACCTGGCGCGGCGCACCCAGGGGTGTCGGAGGCGAAGCAGGCGTGCCGTCTTGCGGCACCACGCCTTCGTTCAGGCGCACCAGGTGCCGCGTGGTCAGCAGCTCTGCAGGCCGGTTGAAGCCATTGTCGGCAATCGGCTGGCTGAACAGCTTGCCAAACTGGTGGGCCACATGGCCCAGCTCGATGCGGTCCTGCGGGCGTTTGGGGCCTGCCAGGCTGGGGGTGACGTCACCCAGGTCCAGCTGCACCACCTTCGTGTAATCGATCTCGCCCGCCTGGGCTACACCAAACAGGCCTTGCGCGCGGAAGTAGGCTTCGAACGCTTCAATTTCACCCTTGGTTCGGCCGGTGCCCTTGAAGTAGTCGATGGTTTTTTCATCCACCGGGAAGAAGCCCATCGTGGCCCCGTATTCAGGGGCCATGTTGGCAATGGTGGCGCGGTCGGGCAGCGACAAGGTGCGTGTGCCTTCGCCAAAAAACTCGACAAACTTGCCCACCACCTTGGCCTGGCGCAGCATTTCAGTCACCCGCAGCACCAGATCGGTGGCGGTGACACCTTCACGCAGACGCCCGCGCAGCTCGAAGCCCACCACGTCGGGGGTCAGCATGTAGACGGGCTGGCCCAGCATGGCGGCTTCGGCCTCGATGCCGCCCACACCCCAGCCCACCACACCAATGCCGTTGATCATGGTGGTGTGGCTGTCGGTGCCAACAAGGGTGTCGGGGTAGTACAGCGGCAGCTCTTTGGCCCCCCGCGCCGCCTTGTGCACACCCCGTGCGAGGTATTCCAGATTCACCTGGTGCACGATGCCAAAACCGGGCGGCACAACACCAAAGGTATCAAACGCCTGCATGCCCCATTTCATGAACTCGTAACGTTCGCGGTTGCGCTGGAATTCCAGCTTCATGTTCAGGTCCAGCGCATTTTTGGTGCCGAAGTAATCCACCATGATGGAGTGGTCTACCACCAAGTCCACCGGCACCAGCGGTTCGATACGCTCCACATCCTTGCCCAGCCGACGTGCCACGCTGCGCATGGCGGCCAGGTCGGCCAGCAGGGGCACACCTGTGAAGTCCTGCAAAACCACGCGGGCGACGACGAACGGAATTTCATCGGTGCGGGCGGCGGTAGGGGCCCAGTGCGCCAGTTGTTCGACATGCTCCGGCGTCACCTTTTTGCCGTCGCAGTGCCGCATCACGGCCTCCAGCACGATACGAATGGATACAGGCAGGCGGGTTACCTGCGGCCATGTCTTGGCCAATGCGGGCAGTGAATAAAACTTGCCCGATGCACCAGACTTTGTTTTGAATGTCTTCAGCGTATGGGCGAATGCGTGGGGGGTCTTTTTAGGCATGGGAAACTCCATAAGGCGTCACAACCGACAACAGCCACCATTCTGGCAGCACACGTTTTTTTTTGCACACCATCCATGAAAAAACCCCGCAGTGCCGAAGCTTCTGCGGGGTTAATACGGGGCAGATGCGGGGCCGTGCAGCGAAATACGGCTACCACCCCGCAAAGCTGAAAAACCGCTATTAATTGATTTCGAACTTTGCGCGGTCCTGGTCCTGGATCCAGCGGGGGGCCTTACCACGACCGGTCCATGTGGCGCCAGTGGCTGGATCACGGTATTTGGCGGCCACTTTGCTGCCTTTGACGGCGCTACGTGCACGGCCCACCGGAAACACATCCTGCTGCGTCAAACCAAACTCTTCCACAATGGCGCGGGCCTGGGCCACGGCATCGGAGATTTCACGCTGGCGCGCTTCGCTGATTTGTTGCTCAAGCAGTTCACGCTGCTTCAGGAGGTCTTTGTAACTTGCCATGAAATGGATCCTGATAATAAATAAATCGCCATTATAGGTACTTAATTTCACCTAAAGTTCTGTACGAGCGGCATATTCTTGCCAGCAACAAGAAAAAACCAGCTGAATATCGCGTTACAGCATTTCTTCGCGCATGGCCAGCACCTTGTCGATGCGTTTTCCATCCAGGTCCACCACTTCAAAAACCCAGTCGGCACATTCAATACGAGCGCCCGTGGCGGGCAAACTGCCCGATACCGACATCAACAAACCGGCCAGGGTGTTGTAACGGCCACGGTCCTGTTCGGGTAAATCGCGGATATCCAGGCGCGATTTGAGCTCGCCGACCGGCATCAGGCCATCCAGTAACCAGGAGCCGTCTTCACGCTGCGTGGCCCAGGCGTCGGCCTGTGCACCCGGCTGCAGCTCACCGGTAATGGCCTCCAGCAGGTCGCGCGGCGTCATCAGGCCCTGCACCACGCCGTATTCGTCCACCACAAACACCATGCGGCCCGAACGTGCACGGAACTGCTCCAGCAGCTCCATGCCACTCAGCGTTTCGGGCAAAAAGGTGGCGGCGTGTACATGGCGCTCCACCGGGTCGGGTTCGTGGATGCCCAGCTCCAGCAGGCGCGCAACGCTGATGACACCCACCACGTCGTCCAGCGAGCCCCGGCACACCGGGTACCAGGAATGGGTGCCTTTGCCGCCGCTGTGGCCCAGCAGTTCCAGGCATTTAGCGACGGTGTGGCTGGCATCGAGCCACTCCACATCGGTGCGCGGCACCATCAGGGACGTCAGTGGGCGGTCGTCCAGCGAAAACACGTTCTGCACCATCTGGTGCTCGTGGTGCTCGATAACACCCGCCTCGCGCCCTTCTTCCAGGCTCGCGGCAATTTCTTCTTCGGTGACCGCACGGCCAGCATCGTTGTTGACCCGCAGCAGCTTCAGCACGGCCTGGGTGCTGATGGACAACAGGCGCACAAAAGGTTTGGCGATACGCGCCACCCAGGTCATGGGGCGCGACACCAGCCGCGCCACCACCTCGGGGTACAGCTGGCCAATCCGTTTGGGCACCAGCTCACCAAACACAATGGTGATGAAGGTGATCACCGTCACCACCACAGCGGTGGCCGTAACACTGGCCGCGCGTTCGGAGGTACCCCAGGCCAGCAACACACGTGCGAGGTCGTCGCTGAAAGCGGCCTCACCAATGATGCCGTTCAGCATACCGATCGAGGTAATGCCCACCTGGACGGAAGACAAAAACTGGGTGGGGTTGTCCAGCAGCTTCAACGCTGCATGCGCTCCTTTGTCCCCGGACTCCGACATCGCCGTGAGGCGTGCTTTGCGGCTGGAGGCCAGGGCCAGCTCGGACATGGCAAAAACACCATTGAGCAAAGTCAGAAACGCGATGAGCAGGAAATCCATGGATCAGAAGGGACAATAAACACCATGGCACTTTACTTCATTGGGGACGTGCAAGGCTGCGACAGCGCCTTGCAACGTCTGCTGGACACCCTCGACTTTTCCCCCAGCCGCGACACGCTTTACCTGCTGGGCGACCTGGTCAACCGCGGCCCCGAATCTGCAGCAGTGCTGCGCCGCATGGTAGCGCTGGGCCCTGCAGCCCGCTGCATCCTCGGCAACCACGACCTGAGCCTGCTGGCCACCGCACATGGTGTACGCGGCCAGCGCCGCGGCGACACACTGGACAACATCCTCGGCGCGCCAGACCGCACCGCCCTGCTGGACTGGCTGCGCCACCAGCCCATGGCCCTGTTGGAGCACGGTTGCCTGATGGTTCACGCAGGGGTGTTGCCCAGCTGGACAGCAGAGCAAACCCTGGCGCTGGCGCATGAGGTGGAAACGGTGTTGCGTGGCCCGGACCTGGCGGCATTCCTGCCGCAGATGTATGGCAACACACCGGCCACCTGGCATGACGGGCTGCAGGGTGCGGAGCGGATACGCACCATCGTCAACGCCTTGACACGGCTGCGCTTTTGCAGCGCCGAAGGTGTGATGGACTTTGACAGCAGCGAAGGTGCCGACAAAACCCCTGCAGGCCTGATGCCTTGGTTTGATGTGCCCGGCCGACAAACCGCCGATGTCACCGTGGCCTTTGGCCACTGGTCGCAGCTGGGCCTGGTGGTACGACCCAAGCTGCTGGCGCTGGACACGGGTTGTGTGTGGGGCGGCTGCCTCAGCGCCTGCCGCTGGCACGCCGACCCGGCGCAGCGGGAGGTGATCCATGTGGACTGCGAACAGGCGCAGGTGCCAGGCGGTAAGTGAAACACGCAACCCGCGTTGCGCTACTTATTTGATAGCTACTCGCGCCCGCCGGATGGGCGCTGGAGGCCAAAAAAGCGTAAGTCTTAAGCAGATTCGGCAGAGGACTCCGCCACCTGGGGCACGTCCACCACTGCCTTGAACAACGCAGCCACCTTGCGTTTGGGTTTGATGTTGGCCGACACACTGCTGCGGCCTGCGGTGCGGGGCGACGCTTCCCACGACGGCGCAGCAGCCACCTCGGGAGCCTGGTAAGGCTGCTCGAAGAAGGGGTCACGCGGTGCGGCGGGGCGGGCGCTGCGGTATTCGCGGCGTTCACTGGGTTCACGTGGCTCGCGGCGTTCACGGGTCTCGCGGTGTGCTTCGCCACGGCGGGGTTCGTTACCTTCGGCCTCGTACATACGGCGGCCATCGTTGATGCGGCCACGGGGCTGGTCTTCGTCGTACTCCACCGCTTCGAGTTCAATCTTGGTCTTGATCAGTTTCTCGATGTCGGCCACCAGGCGTGCATCGTTCTTGCCGCCCACAAAACTGACGGCCAAGCCCGAAGCCCCGGCACGGCCCGTGCGGCCGATGCGGTGCACATAGTCTTCGGCGTTAAATGGCACATCGAAGTTGAACACCGCTGGCACGTCCTTGATGTCCAGCCCGCGGGCCGCCACATCGGTACACACCAGCAAGTCCACTTCGCCTTTTTTGAACGACTCCAGCGCCTTCAGGCGTTCGTCCTGGCTCTTGTCACCATGCAGGGCGGCGGTCTTGAGACCTTCGCGTTCCAGCGAACGTGCCAGCCGGGCACAGCCCAACTTGCTGTTGACGAACACAAAGGCCTGCTTCATGCCACGGGTCTTCAGGACCTGGTGCAGCGCACGGCGTTTGTCGTCTTCACCCACGCTGTAGAAACGCTGCTCCACGGTGGAGGCCGTGGCGTTCGAGCGGGCCACCTCGATGGTGACCGGGTCTTGCAGGTAGCTGCCCGCGAGGCGTTTGATTTCAGGCGAGAACGTGGCCGAGAACAGCAACGTGGTGCGGGACTTGGGCAGGTAACTCAGGATACGTTGCAGGTCCGGCAGAAAACCGATGTCGAGCATGCGGTCGGCTTCGTCGAGCACCACATATTCCACCTGGTTCAGCACAGCGTTTTTGGCTTCGATGTGGTCGAGCAAACGACCGGGGGTGGCCACCAGCACTTCAACGCCTTTTTTGAGCTCCAGCGTCTGCGGTTTCATGTCCATGCCACCAAACACCACGGCGCTGCGCAGGTTGGTGTACTTGGCGTACAGCTTGATCTGCTGGGCCACCTGGTCGGCCAGCTCACGCGTGGGCAGCAGCACCAGCGCACGCACCGGGTGGCGCGCTGGCGAGGTGGAGCTGTTTTCGTGCTTGAGCATGCGCTGCAGCAAGGGCAGCGAAAAAGCCGCTGTTTTGCCGGTGCCGGTTTGCGCTGCACCCATCACGTCCTGCCCTGTCAGCACCACCGGAATGGCCTGCTCCTGGATCGGCGTCATGGTCTCGTAGCCCATTTCGGCCACTGCGCGTGCCAGCGGTTCTGCCAGCGAAAGATTGGAAAAAGATGAGGTCATTTAGCCCGCTATTGTCGCACCGGACGCGTTTTGGCAAATTTTCACCCGCACGCGGTGCCAGGGTTCATGGCGCGGCGCTGCAGCCAGCGCAAGCATATAGCTATTATTTTTATAGCTACTTGCGCATATAAAACGTGCACCAGAGGCCCATTTGGCTACAAATTCTTGGCATTAAATGTGTCGCAGGCACGTATGCTGCCCGACTGCAAACCTGCGTTAAACCAGCGCTGGCGTTGCGCGCTGGTGCCATGGGTGAAGCTGTCGGGCACCACCGCTCCACCCTGCGACCGCTGCAGGGCGTCGTCGCCAATCTTGGCGGCGGCATTCATGGCCGACTCGATATCTCCGGCCTCCAACGTCTGGCGCGACTCCTGCGATTTGTGGGCCCAGACGCCTGCAAAACAGTCCGCCTGCAACTCCAGCCGCACACTCAGCGCGTTGTACTGCGTCTGGCTCACGCGGCCACGCATGGCATCCATCTTCTCGCTGATGCCGAGCAGGTTCTGAACATGGTGGCCCACCTCGTGCGCAATCACATACGCCTGCGCAAACTCACCCGGCGCACCCAGCCGGTTCTTGAGCGTTTCGTAAAAACCCAGATCGATGTAGACCTTCTGGTCCCCCGGGCAGTAAAACGGCCCCATCGCCGCCTGGCCCTGCCCGCAGGCAGTGGACGTGGCACCCCGGAACAGCACCAGACGCGGGTCTTGGTAGGTCTGGCCGATCTTGGTGAACTCCTGCCGCCACACGTCTTCCGTGTCGGCCAGCACCGTGGACACAAACTTGGCCAGCCTGTCATCCGCGGGTGGTCGTTGCGGGGCCTGCTGTTGCTGCTGCACATAGGGCTCGGAGCCGCCGCCACTCAGCATGCCCAGCAGCGTCAGCGGGTTCACCCCCAGCACCCAGCCGCCCAGCAGCGCCACCACGAT
>JAGOEY010000008.1 GCA_017997515.1 Burkholderiaceae bacterium
ACGGCGCGGTACACGTCGGATGCAGCCACGGTGCCGTTGGTGTCCACCTGCATGTCCACCACCACGGCCAGTCGTTCTTGCCCCTGGTGCAGCGATGTGGCGTCGGTGGACAGCACCTCGGGCAGCATGGGGAACACGCCCGCCGCCGTGTAGACGGATGTGGTGTTGGCGGCGGCATGTGCGTCCACCGCGCCGCCCATGGGCACCAGCACATCCACGTCGGCCACCGCCACCATCAGCCGCGTGCGGCCGCCGGGCAAAGCCTCCGCCACGCTCAACTGGTCCAAGTCCAGCGTGTCGTCGTTGTCGATGGAAAACCAGGTGAGTGCGCTCAGGTCGTGGACGCCGGGTTGTGTGAGTGCACGGGCCACATGTTGCGGCCCGGCTGCGCGGGCGGCTTCGGCTTCTTGCAGCGCCTCGGGTGCGAAGGCCGGCAGCAGGCCACGTGTGTGCATGGCCTGCTCGGCGAGCTGTTTCAAGTCGATGGGCATGGGTGTCTCCTGCGTGGGTTCTGCGCTAGCGACCCAGTTTTGCTATGAATATATGAGCTGCAAGCGAAGGTGGATTGTGCGCTGCAGGCCTAAAAGGCATTGAATTTAGCCGCTGCACAGCCACCGCAACGGTTTACCGGTTCATCGGTTGGGCATAAACGACGTTGCGCCCGCCCGCCCATCCACCAACAACCGCGCTGTTGCAGCAGGTGTCTCGGCCAGCAACTGGCCCTTGCGCCACACCTTCAGCCGTGTGGCGCGCAGGCGGATGGCCTCTACCGGGTCGCGCGCCTGCAGCAGCACAAAACTGGCATCACAGCCCGGCTCCAGCCCGTAACCTTGCAGGTGCATCACCTTGGCCGCGTTGGCGGTCACCGCGTCAAAGCACTGGTGGATGCCGGCCTGGCTGGTCATCTGCGCCACGTGCAGGCCCATGTGGGCCACCTCCAGCATGTCGCCGCTGCCCATGCCGTACCACGGGTCCATCACGCAGTCGTGGCCAAAGGCGACGTTGACACCGGCGGCCATCAGCTCGGGCACACGGGTCATGCCGCGTCGCTTGGGGTAGCTGTCGTGGCGGCCTTGCAGGGTGATGTTGATGAGGGGGTTGGCGATGACGCTCACGCCCGCTTCGGCGATGAGTGGCAGCAGTTTGCTGACGTAGTAGTTGTCCATGCTGTGCATGGACGTGCAGTGCGAGCCGGTCACGCGGCCCTGCAGGCCCAGGCGCTGGGCTTCGAAGGCCAGGGTTTCGATGTGGCGCGAGAGCGGGTCGTCGGACTCGTCGCAGTGCATGTCCACCAGCAGGCCACGCTCTGCAGCGGCTTCACACAGCAGTTTGACGCTGGCCGCGCCATCGGCCATGGTGCGCTCGAAATGGGGAATGCCGCCGACGACATCCACACCTTTGTCGAGCGCGCGTTGGATGTTCTCCACACCGCCCTTGGTGCGCAGCACGCCGTCTTGCGGAAAGGCGACGAGTTGCAGGTCGATATACGGCGCAACACGGCGTTTGACTTCCAGCAGTGCGTCCACCGCCAGCAGGCTGGGGTCGCTGGTGTCCACGTGGGTGCGGATCGCCAGCAGGCCTTTGGCCACGGCCCAGTCGCAGTAGGTGAGGGCACGTTCGATCAGCGCGTCGGCGGTGAGCAGGGGTTTCAGCTCGCCCCACAGTGCTATGCCTTCGAGCAGGGTGCCGCTCTGGTTGACGCGCGGCAGGCCGTAGCTGAGGGTGGCGTCCATGTGAAAGTGCGGGTCCACAAACGGTGGTGCCAGCAGCAGGCCCTGCGCGTCGATGGTGGTGTGGGCCTGCGTGTGTGCGGAGTGCAGCCCGGCGCTGACTTCGAGGATGCGGCCATCCTGCACGGCAACCGCCATGCCGGTGTGGCCGTCGGGCAGGGTGGCGTTGTGGATCAGCAGGTCGAGCATGGGGTGTGTTTATCCGTTGCGGTGGGGCTTTTACACACTAGCCCCTGCCCTGGTTTCGCCGCTGTAGACGGATTGCAAATGCGGCTTATTTGGTTCCGAAAATGCGGTCGCCTGCGTCGCCTAACCCCGGCAGGATGTAGCCGTGGTCGTTCAGTTCGCGGTCGATGGCGGCGGTGTAGATCGGCACGTCGGGGTGGGCGGCCTGCAGCGTGGCCACGCCTTCTGGCGCGGCGAGCAGGCAGACGAACTTGATCGATTTGGGGCGCATTTCTTTCAGGCGCTCCACCGCCGCCACGGCCGAGTTGCCGGTGGCCAGCATCGGGTCAACCACGATGATGTCGCGGTCCTGCATCTCGGACGGCATCTTGAAGTAGTACTCGACGGCGGTGAGTGTTTTCGGGTCACGGTACAGGCCGATGTGGCCGACGCGGGCACCGGGCACCACACTCAGCATGCCTTCCAGAATGCCGTTGCCTGCACGCAGGATGGATACCAGCACCAGCTTCTTGCCGTCGATGACCTTGCTGGTCATGGTCTCCAGCGGGGTTTCGATCTCGATGTCCTGCATGGGCACGTCGCGCGTGACCTCGTAGGCCATCAACGAGCTCAGCTCATTAAGCAGGCGGCGAAAGCTGTTGGTGGACGCGTCCTTGCGGCGCATCAGGGTGAGTTTGTGCTGGACCAGAGGGTGGTTGATGACGTGGACGTTGGACATAACAAAGGGTCTCTCAGGGACGATTCACAGTGAAAAGGGAGAACAGTATCAAAAAATCGTGCCGTCACTCTCGATATTCAACGGTGGTGGCCCACCACGCAAGCGTTGTGCCAACACGCGGCCTGCGGCCCAGGTGCCGCCTTCGAGCACACAGGCCAGGGGCATGGCCTCGGCCGACAGGCCCAGGCGCTGGCGCACGAGTGGGGCCAGCTCGTCGAGCAGCGCCACGGTGAGTGCGCGCCATTCGACGATAAATTCATCACCCGCGCGGTAACGCTGTGCCAGGGCGGCGGGGTCTTTGGGCTGCAGCACCCCGGCGTCGATCAGCAGGCCGCCGTTGCGGTATTCGGGCAGACCGGTCAGGGCGTCAAGCCCGGTGACGGTGACACCGGCCCACTCAAACGGCTCCAAGAGCGAATAGGTCAGCCACTGCGAGAGTTTGTGGAAGGGCATCCAGCCGTCGGTCAGGCCCGGGCCGCGTACATCGGAGTGGCGCCAGCAGTCACCCAGCGCCACGGCGTCGCTGGCGCGGCCGGGGCGATCAGGACGTGGGGGCGATGCGATGCTGTTCTGCGCGGGCCAGATGCCCGACAGCGTGTCGAGCAGGGTGGACAAAATACCGTGCGCCGACACCTCGGCGGTTTCGGGCGGCGCGTGGTGGTCGGAGTTGGTCAGCAGGTCAAAGATGCCGCCAGGGCGGCCCTGCGCACCAAACGCAGCGGGCTGGTCGGCCAGCACTTCTCCCAGGCGGCGCAGCAGCGTGGCGCGGCCTTCCAGACCGACCAACGGGTTGCGGGCCTGCACCTGGAACGCCTGGCCGAGCCGGTCGGTGATGACACCACGCAGCCCGGCTGCATCGACCTGCAGCGGGTGGGCCGCGTCGCTGGAGAACATGCCTGCGGTGAAGGCGTGGAAGCTGGCCACACCCAGGCCTTCGGAACGGGTGAAGGTCTGGCCGCTGGCCGACTCCACATATTTCCAGTCGGACCCGGCACCGGCGTCGAGCAACACACTCACCAGCGCCAGGTCGATCTGCGCACGGGCACGGGTGGCTGCGCTGACATCGCCCAGGCGGGCGTCGAGCAGGGCGCGGCGGTCGACGCCGCCCGCTTCAAAATGCCGCCAGCGGCTGTGGTACGGGATCGCGCCGTCGGGGTAACGGGCCTGGGTCACCTCGGCCACCACGGCGGCGGCGTCGTTGAGTGCGTTGTCGTCCACGGTGAAATGGCGCGACGCCCCGTTACGGGCCTGGGCCAGCAGGCCGTGTGCACGTTCGCGGATGCTGTTTGTAGAGCGTAAAAGGCTTGCAGCGCTGGCTGCATCTGCGCATTCAGCTATTGAAATAGTAGCGTTCACGCGTCCAGCCCCCGGCCTTTGGCCACTTTGAGTTCTTCGGCGTCTGGCACATGGCCGGGTGTAAAGTAACCCGCTGCTTTCTTCGCGTCCATCTCGACCTGGGCGTCTTCGGGAATCATGTGGTCGGGGATGTTGACGCGCTCCACCACCTCGATACCGGCGCGGGTGATGGCGTCATATTTCATGTTGCTCATCGACACCAGGCGGTGAATCTTGCGGATGCCCAGCCAGTTCAGCACGTCGGGCATCAGCTCCTGGAAGCGCATGTCCTGCACACCCGCCACACACTCGGTGCGGTTGAAATACTGGTCGGCCGTGTCACCACCCACCTGACGCTTGCGCGCGTTGTAGACCAGAAACTTGGTGACTTCGCCCAGGGCCCGGCCTTCCTTGCGGAAGTAGCTGACCAGGCCCACACCGCCCCGCTGCGCACCCATGATGCATTCCTCGATGGCGTGGGTGAGGTAGGGGCGGCAGGTGCAGATGTCGGAGCCAAACACGTCCGAGCCGTTGCACTCGTCGTGCACACGCGCGGTCAGCTCCACCTCGGGGTTGGCCAGGTCACGTGGGTTGCCGAAGATGTAGGCGGTGAGGCCACCGATGGGCGGCAAAAACACTTCGAGGTCGCTGCGGGTGACCAGCTCGGGGTACATACCCCCGGTTTCCTCGAACAACACCCGGCGCAACTCGGCTTCGGTGCAGCCAAAACGGCGGGCCACTTCGGGCAGGAACCAGACCGGCTCCACCGCCACCTTCGTCACCGTGGCCGCACCGCCAGCGGTCAGAAATTTGCCGTCGGCCTTGAGGCGGCCAGACTGCAAGGCCTCGATCACCTCGGGCAGGATCACATGGGCCTGGGTGACGGCGATGGTCGGGCGGATGTCGTAACCCGCTGCCAGCTCGGCTGCAAATTCTGTGGCAATGGTGGCACCCCACGGGTCCATGGCCACGATGCGGCCGGGCTCGCTCCACTGAGGGTAGGGGCCAATGGTGTCGGTGGGAGCGGTGTTGGTCAGGTCGGCCTTGTGTTCCCGCTTGAGGGCACCGGCCGCCACCGCCAGCGCCCTGTACACGCTGTACGAGCCGCTGTGGGTGCCAATGACGTTGCGGTGCGCGCGGGTGGTGGTGGTGCCAACCACCGGGCCCCGTTGCGTGGCCGTGGCCGCCGCCCAGTGGATGGGCAGCGAGCCTGCGCCGCTGGCGTGGGAGGTCAGGCGGATGTGCGGGTGTGTAGGCGGGTGCGGTAGCACCTTGGCGCTGGCCGCCGAGGGGGAGGGGGGTGTATTCGTGGAGCCAATGGTTTCAACAGACATAGAGAGCCCTCAAAAACAGCAATGTACCGATTGAGGACTGAACTAGCAAGCGCTGTGCCGCCCCTGGTTTTCCCTTGCTTGCGGGGCCCATCCCTACGCCTTTTGACGTAGGGTGGCAGAGGCTTTTTCAGGCGATGCGCAACCAGCGGTCCAGAGACAACACGCCTCCGCCACGCCCCACCAGGTAGAGCAGCAGCGCCGCCCACGACAGGTGGGTCGGCCAGGCATCGGGGTAAACAAACAACTGGATCGTGAGGGTCATGCCCAGCAGGGCCAGCGCGGACAGCCGGGTGAACAGCCCCAGCACCAGCAGCAGGGGGAACAGGTGTTCGGCATAGGTCGCCAGAGGGGCGGCAAGCTCGGGCGGCATCAGGGGCAGCTTGTATTCGGAGCGGAACAGCTCGTACGTGCCTTCGGTGATGGTGAGGAAACCCTCCACCTTGGTGCGGCCCGAGTAGAAAAAGATGGCGGCGATGGCGATACGGTTGACCAGCGCCAGCAGGTCGTGTGGCGTGGTGCGGGTAAGCCATGCTGCCAGGCTGTCCCAATGAGCGCGCAGGCCGGTTGCGGGAGCCAGCGGTGGGTTTGTGGTGGTGTGCATGGTGTGCCTCAAGGGTTGCGGGTGGGGGAGGGAATCAGTGCACCGGCGCGCAGCAAACGCGCCAGCAGGTCGGCCAGGTCTAGCGCTGGGTCGGTGTGCAGCGCAGCGGCAGCTGCATGGCCCAGCGGCTGGCCTGTGGCGCAGGCGTCCAGAAAGGCACAGTCGGCCTGGCTGGCTGCACACCACAACACGGCATCGTGTGGCCGGGTGAGCAGGGCACCTTCGCCGTGCCAATGGATCTCGTCCATGCCGCCGTGTTGGAGCGATGTTTCGCGGTTGTGGTGCCACAGGCTGTAGACCGGTTGTGTGGCGAACCAGTGCCAGCGTGCGGCAGGGTGGGGCGTGAGCACGGTGTCGCCCAGCACTTCGGGCGACAGGGTAGCGAGAAATTGGCTGTCGGCTGCGCTGGCGTCTGCGGCCATGTGGGCCTCGGTCCAGCAGCGGTCGAGCCGGGCCACGTTGGCCAGATAAGGTAAATCTCGGGCGGCATCGAACTGGTCGAGGAAGTCGGCAAAACCTTCACCAAAACACAGCATGCGGCCATCGCTGGGCGGGTGTGCCACCACGTACACCGCCGCAGCGGCGCGGAACCATTCCTGGCCGACCAGACGCACCACGCTGGGGAAGGTGGCCTCCAGGGCGTCGATGCAGCCCTTCATGACCGTGTTGCGGTAGACCGCGAAGGCGGGTTGGGCGGTGAGGGAGCCCAGTGGCTGTGCGGATGGGTCGCCGGGGTGGAATAGGGCGCTGGCAAAAGCCGACTGGAAAAGGGTGAGAGCGTGTGTCATACGGCCTCCGCCATTTCCGGGAGGTGTGATGCCGTACTTTTCAGCACGTTTGCCGCAGCGTTGCGCTCGTTCAGCAAGGCCGCAAACGCGGGCACATTGCCGTCCCGCTCGATCAGCGTGGGCCGTGTGCCGATGCGATCCACCAGGCGGCGGTACAGCGCCCACACTTCGGGGGCAACCGGGGCGTCGTGGGAGTCGATCAGCAAATCGGCACCCAGTGTGGGGTCGCTGGTGTGGCCTGCAAGGTGGATTTCCATCACCGCCTGCGCCGGGAAACGGTCGATGTATTCACCCGCGTCAAAGCCCAGATTGCGGGCCGACACATAGACGTTGTTCACATCCAGCAGCAGGCCGCAGCCGGTGCGCTGCACCAGCGCCTGCAAAAAGTCGATTTCGTCCCAGCCGTGGCCGTCGATGTGCAGGTAATGGGACGGGTTTTCGATGGCGATGCGGCGGCCCAGTGCAGACTGCGTCTGGTCGATGTTGGCGCTGATGCGGCGCAGCGCCTCGGTGCTGCGCGGGAACGGCAGCAGGTCGGGGAAGTGCTGGCCGTTCCAGGCCGACCACGCCAGGTGTTCGGACACCAGCGCGGGCTCGATGCGCCGGGCCAGACTGGCCAGACGTTGCAGGTGATCGGGGTCGGGTGGTGTGTCGCCCGCCAGTGAGAGAGAGACCCCGTGCAGCGACACCGGATGTGCGCTGCGCACAGCGTCCAGCCAGCGCAGCCGGGGCCCGCCATCGACCATGTAATTCTCGGGGTGCACTTCAAACCACAGCCCCTCTGCCCGGCAGGCCAGGGCGTCGCCATAGTGCGTGGGCTTGAGGCCCAGGCCTGCCGATAAAGAGGCTGTCATGGTGCGGGCCGGTGCAAAAACGGCTTACGACTTCATGGGCGACAGCGAGCCCATACCCTTGGGTGTCTTGATGGTGGTGCAGGTGCCGGTGGGCACGTTTTTCCAGGCGTTGGCCTGGTAGTCCACCTTGGACGAACCCGCGCAAGTGGTGCCGGGGCCGGCGGCGCAATCGTTCTTGCCGGCCATCGAGACGCCGTAGCATTTTTCGACTTTGGCCATGGCGTCACCCATGGGTTTGGCCTGGGCCATGGCGGCACCGGCAGACAGGGCGCTCAGGGCAAGGGCGGTGATGGCAGTGACGGTGCTTTGACGTGTGATCATGGAAATACTCCGGTGGTGAAAGGGTTTTTGAAGGCTTACAAACTGCCCTTTGCAGCGCAGTCGTTGGTAGTTCGCCCCGAACAGCCCTGCGGTTACAGTCCATTCCAAATTTTGGATAAATATTTTTTACAGCCACGCTGTAACCCAATCACCTTCTGCATCGAATAAGAATGAGAAATCTATGAGAACAAGTGATGCTGAAGGTGTACTGCGCGATCTTTTTCTGCGTGGACTGGACGGGGATAACGCGGCTTACCACCGCTTCCTCGCGCAGCTGAGCGCCCATTTGCGGGCTTTTCTGGGCAAGCGCCTGTTTGGCTGGCCGGACGAGGTGGAAGACCTGGTGCAGGAGTGTTTGCTGGCCATCCATAACCAGCGCGCCACCTACCAGAGTGACCAGCCGCTGACCGCCTGGGTGCATGCCATAGCGCGCTACAAGATGATCGATCTGCTGCGTTCCAAAGCGGGCAGAGAGGCATTACACGAGCCGCTGGACGACGAGATGGCGCTGTTTGCCGACTCCGCCACCGACGCCGGGGATGCCCAGCGTGATTTGGGTGGCCTGCTCGACACCTTGCCGGATCGCCAGCGTCTGCCGATCGTGCATGTGAAGCTTGAAGGGCTGTCGGTGGCTGAGACGGCGCAGCGCACGGGTATGTCGGAGTCGGCAGTGAAGGTGGGTATCCACCGGGGGCTGAAAGCCCTGGCTTTACGAATTAAAGGAAAACCATGAAAACCGATGACTTGGTGTCAATGCTGGCGACCGGGGCGTTGCCAGTCCCCCGGCAGGCCGCAACGCGGCGCTTGCGGCAGGCTGTGGTGCTGGGGCTGCCGATTTCTGCCGCCATCATGCTGCTGCAGTTTGGCGTGCGCCCTGATCTGCAGGATGTGCTGGCCGAGCCCATGTTCTGGGTGAAGCTGCTGTTTCCGCTGAGCATTGCCTTGGCAGGATTTGCAGCAGTGCAGCGGCTCGCCCGGCCCGGTGTGCGGCTGGGTGGAGCGGGTGCTGCGCTTGTCCTGCCTGTGCTGCTGGTGTGGGGGCTGGGGCTGGTGGTGTGGTGGAGTGCTCCGGCTGACACCCGTGCCGAATTACTCTTGGGCAATACCTGGCGCTCCTGTGTTTTCAGCATCGGCCTGATGGCAGCACCTGTACTTTTTGCAGCCCTTTATGCACTGAAAGGGCTGGCCCCCACACGGCCTGCGTGGGCTGGTGCGGCAGCCGGGGCCATGGCGGGTGGTGCCGGGGCCGCCGTGTATGCCTTACATTGCCCCGAGCTGGCCGCCCCTTTTCTGGCGGTGTGGTACGTGGCGGGCATCGCGCTGCCGGTGCTGGTGGGGGCCGCGATCGGCCCGCGCCTATTGCGCTGGTGATTCAGACGCCTGCGCCACCCACAAAGTGGGCAAAACGTGCCAGGTCCACATTGCCTCCGCTCAGGATCACGCCCACCCGTGTGCCCTGCAGGTCGATGCCGCCATGGCATGCGCCCGCAAACCCAAGGCAACCCGTGGGTTCGACCACCAGTTTCATGCGTTCGGCAAAAAAGCGCATGGCCTCGACCAGCTGGTCGTCGGTGACGGTCAACACGTCGTGGACGTCGCGGCGGATGATCTCGAAGGTGAGTTGGCCCAGGGACTGCGTCTGGGCACCGTCGGCAATGGTTTGGGGCGTGTCGATACGCACAATCTGGCCGCTGCGGAAGGACTGCTGGCCGTCGTTGCCCGCTGCGGGCTCGACACCAATCACTTTGCAATGGGGTGACAGCGCCCGCGCCGCCAGGGCGCTGCCCGACAGCAGGCCACCGCCGCCCATACACACAAACAGGTAGTCCAGCTCACCGGCTTCTTCAAACAGCTCTTTGGCCGCAGTGCCCTGGCCCGCGATGATGTCGGCATGGTCGTAGGGCGGGATCAGTGTCATGCCACGTTCGGTGGCAATCCGCTGGCTGAGCGCTTCGCGGCTTTCGGTGAAACGGTCATAGGTGATGACCTCGGCCCCATACGCACGGGTTGCGGCCATCTTGGCGGCGGGCGCGTCCAGCGGCATCAGGATGGCGGCGGGTATCTTGAAGATATGGGCGGCCAGGGCCATGGCCTGCGCGTGGTTGCCCGATGAAAACGCCAGCACCCCCGCTTCACGTTGCTCGCCGCTGAATTTTGACAAGGCGTTAAACGCCCCCCGGAACTTGAACGCACCGGTGCGCTGCAGGTTTTCACACTTGAAGAACACTGCCGCGCCCAGCTGGGTGTTGGCGGTGCGGGAACGCATGACCGGCGTGTGCAGCGCATGGCCGTCCAGGCGGCGCGCGGCTTCGACAACATCGTCGTAGGTGGGCAAGTGCATGGGGCGGCCTTTTTGCTCAGCGTTTTTTGGTGCCAAAAATTCCACCCAGCACACCGCGCAGAATTTCGCGGCCGACGGTGGTGCCCATGGTGCGGGCGGTGGACTTGGCCATGGTTTGCACCAGCCCGTCCTTCTTGCCACCCCGGGGGCCGGTGGTGCCAAACAGCAGCTCGTTCAGGCCACCCATCATGCCGCCAGAGTCCGCAGCGGCACCTGGTGCAGCCGGGCCGGGTTTGTCGGCGGGTGTTGTGCCTGCCTCGGGAGCGCGGCCCCGGATTTTTTCATAGGCCGACTCACGGTCCACCTCTTTTTCGTACACACCGGCGACCAGCGAGTTTTGCAGCAGTGCCTGGCGCTGTGCCGGGGTGATCGGGCCCAGCTGGCTGCCGGGCGGCAGCACAAACACGCGCTCGGTGATGCTGGGGCGGCCTTTTTCGTCGAGCAGGCTGACGAGGGCTTCACCCACGGCCAGCTCGGTGATGGCGGCTTCGATGTCGAGGCCGGGTTTTTGCCGCATGGTGGACGCCGTGGCCTTGACGGCCTTCTGGTCGCGCGGGGTGAAGGCGCGCAAGGCGTGCTGCACCCGGTTGCCCAGCTGGGCCAGCACCGAGTCGGGAATGTCGAGCGGGTTTTGTGTGACGAAATACACGCCCACACCTTTGGAGCGCACCAGCCGCACCACCAGCTCGATGCGCTCGACCAGCACCTTGGGTGCGTCGTTGAACAGCAAATGGGCTTCGTCGAAGAAGAACACCAGCTTGGGTTTGTCCGGGTCGCCAATTTCGGGCAACTGCTCGAACAGCTCGGACAACATCCACAGCAGGAAGGTGGCGTACAGCCGTGGCGAATTCATGAGTTTGTCGGCCGCCAGGATGTTGACCACGCCGTGGCCATTGGCGTCGGTCTGCATGAAGTCGCTGATGTTGAGCATGGGCTCACCAAAAAACTTGGTGCCGCCCTGGGTCTCGATCTGCAGCAGGCCGCGCTGAATGGCCCCCACGCTGGCTGAGCTGACGTTGCCGTATTCGGTGGTGAACTGGCTGGCGTTGTCGCCCACATGCTGCAGCATGGCGCGCAGGTCTTTCAGGTCCAGCAGCAGCAGGCCGTTGTCGTCGGCAATCTTGAACACCAGGTTCAGCACACCGGCCTGGGTGTCGTTCAGGTTCAGCATGCGGCCAATCAGCAGCGGCCCCATGTCGGACACGGTGGCACGCACCGGGTGGCCCTGTTCACCAAAAACGTCCCACAGCGTGGCGGGGCAGGCTTGCGACGCGGGCAGCTCGATACCACGGTCTTTCAGCACCGCAGCCAGTTTGTCGCCAATCTTGCCGGCCTGGCTGATACCCGTCAGGTCGCCCTTGATGTCGGCCATGAAGACCGGCACCCCGATGCGGGAGAAATTTTCAGCCAGGGTTTGCAAGGTGACTGTCTTGCCCGTGCCGGTGGCACCTGTGATCAGGCCGTGGCGGTTGGCCAGGGCCGGGATGAGGAAACATTCGGTAGCGGCGTTGCGGGCAATCAGAAGAGGGTCGGCCATGAAGTGGTCCTTGGGAAGGGGGGCTGGCAAAAAGTAAAATCAGGCTGCAATGGGTGATCTGCATAACTCTACGCGAGTGTTTGCAGCGCATCCTACGATTAAATCAAACAGAAGGAATTCCCGTGGCTGGACACAGTAAGTGGGCAAATATTCAGCACCGCAAGGGGCGGCAGGACGAAAAGCGGGGCAAGATCTGGACACGTGTCATCCGGGAAATCATGGTTGCAGCCCGTTTGGGCGGGGGTGACCTGTCGATCAACCCACGCCTGCGTCTGGCCGTGGAAAAGGCCAAGGCCGCCAACCTGCCGGCCGACACCGTCAAACGCAATATCGAAAAAGCCACCGGCACGCTCGAAGGTGTGAGCTACGACGAAATCCGGTACGAAGGTTACGGCGTGGGTGGCGCGGCGATCATTGTGGACACCATGACAGACAACCGCGTGCGCACCGTGGCAGAGGTGCGCCATGCGTTCAGCAAACACGGCGGCAACATGGGCACCGAAGGTTCGGTGGCGTTCCAGTTCAAACACTGCGGCCAGTTCATCTTTGCCCCGGGCACGAATGAAGACGCACTGATGGAAGTGGCGCTGGACGCCGGTGCCGAGGATGTGTTGACCGGCGACGACGGTGCGATCGAGGTGCTGACTGCCTATGCTGACTTTGAGTCGGTCAAGCAGGCCCTCGAAAAGGCTGGTTTTGTCGCCGAAGTGGCTGAAATCACGATGCGGGCGGAGAACACCATCGAGCTCAGCCCCGAAGATGCCGCCAAAATGCAAAAAATTCTGGATGTGCTGGAAGACTTGGACGACGTCCAGGAGGTCTACCACAATGCCGCAATGTGATGGCACACCCCCAGGCTGCGCGGACTTCGTTCCGCTGCGCCAACCCCCTTGCAGTGGGCGACACCAGTCGCCCGGCGGAGCCGGTTCGGCGGTGTCTGCTGGAAGGGGCCTCTGCGATGCCAAGCGTTGTGCCCGGTTTGTCACACTGTGCTTGCCGCGGAGGCTGCGTTAGTAATGTCACGCTCTCAAAAAATGAATGAAGGTTCTCGTATGAAAGTATTGGTGGTGGGTGGTGGCGGGCGTGAACATGCGCTGGCCTGGAAGCTCAGTCAGTCACCCAAGGTGCAAATGGTTTATGTCGCACCGGGCAACGGAGGCACGGCGCTGAACGACCGTTTCGAGAACGTGCCGATCACCGATGTGCAGGAACTGCGGGCCTGGGCTGCGGACAACAAAATTGCCTTGACGGTGGTGGGCCCCGAAGGACCGCTGGCGGCGGGTATCGTGGACGAATTCCGGGCCCATGGCCTGCGTGTGTTTGGTCCCACCAGGCTTGCGGCCCAGCTGGAAAGCTCGAAGGCTTTCTCCAAGGCATTTATGCAGCGCCACAACATTCCGACTGCGAAGTACCAGACCTTCACCGACGCTGCGCTGGCCCATGCCTATGTGGACGCGGAGGGCGCGCCTATTGTGGTCAAGGCCGACGGCCTGGCTGCTGGCAAAGGTGTGGTGGTGGCGATGACCGCGGCCGAGGCACACGAGGCCATCGACTTCATGCTGCTCGACAACAAGTTTGGCGTAAGCCACAACGATGGTGGCGCGCGTGTGGTGATTGAGGAGTTCCTGCAGGGCGAAGAAGCCAGTTTTATCGTGCTGTGTGATGGCAAGAACGTCACCGCGCTGGCGACCAGCCAGGACCACAAACGCCTGCAGGACGGTGATGCAGGCCCCAACACGGGTGGTATGGGTGCCTATTCACCCGCGCCGGTGGTGACCGCCGACGTACACGCCCGCGCCATGCGCGAAATCATCCTGCCCACCATCCGCGGCATGGAAAAAGACGGTATTCCGTTCACCGGTTTCCTGTACGCCGGCCTGATGATCGACGCGCAGGGCCGCCCCAAGACGCTGGAGTTCAACTGCCGCATGGGTGACCCCGAGACGCAGCCGATCATGATGCGCCTGAAGAGTGACCTGTCCGAAGTCCTGGCAGCCGCCATTGACGGCAAACTTGACCAGATCGAGCTGCAATGGGACCGCCGCACCGCGCTGGGTGTGGTGATGGCAGCGCACGGTTACCCCGAAACGCCCCGCAAGGGCGACACCATCACCGGCCTGCCCGCAGATGCCGACGATGCTGTGGTGTTCCATGCGGGCACAGTGCTGCAGGATGGAGTGGTCACCACCACGGGAGGCCGTGTGTTGTGTGTCACCGTGCTGGCCGACAGCGTGAAACAGGCGCAGCAAATGGCCTACGACGTGGCGCGCAAGGTCCATTTCGACGGCGCGCAGTACCGCCGCGACATCGGGTTCAGAGCCGTCAAAAGCTGATGAACAACAACGCTGTTCAGTCGGTTCGCGCCTGGTTGCTGGGTTTGCAGTCACGCATCACGGATGCGCTGCAGGCGGTGGAAGATGCCCAGCCCGGCGGCGCGCAGTTCACGGTGGATGCCTGGCACAAGGAGCCGGGCGCAAGCCTGGCGGGTGACGGCATCACCAAAATCCTGGAAAACGGAGTGGTGTTCGAGCGCGCTGGCTGCGGGTTTTCGCATGTACGCGGCGCCAAGCTGCCGCCTTCGGCCACCCAGCACCGCCCGGAGCTGGCGGGTGCGCCGTTCGAGGCCATGGGGGTGTCGCTGGTGTTCCACCCGCGCAACCCGTATGCCCCCACGGTGCACATGAACGTACGCATGATTGCCGCAGGCCACTCCGGGCAAACGCCGGTGTGCTGGTTTGGTGGGGGTATGGATCTGACGCCGATCTACGGGTTTGAAGAGGATGCCGTGCACTTTCACAGCACCTGCCAACAGGCGCTGGCACCGTTTGGTGCAGACAAATACCCGCGTTTCAAGCAGTGGTGTGATGAATATTTCTTCCTCAAACACCGCAACGAACAACGTGGTGTGGGTGGCATTTTTTACGACGACTATTCCGAAGCGGGTTTTGACGGTGGTTTTGCGTTGATGCAGTCGGTGGGTGACGCTTTTAACGGTGCATACCTGCCCATTCTGCTGCGGCGCAAAGACACGGCTTACGGCGAACGCGAACGCGAATTCCAGCTGTACCGCCGGGGCCGTTATGTCGAGTTCAACCTGGTCTGGGACCGGGGCACGCACTTTGGCCTGCAGTCGGGCGGGCGTACCGAGTCGATCCTGCTGTCCATGCCACCGCTGGCGGCCTGGAGTTACCAGCGTACGGTGGAGTCCGGTTCGCCGGAAGAGGCGCTCACCAGCCAGTTCCTGGTGCGCCGGGCGTGGGTGTGAGCCTGAACCAGCGCCGTATTGGTGTGTATGGCGGGGCATTTGACCCGCCACACAATGCCCATCGTGTGCTGGTGCAGACGGCCATGGACCAGCTGCAGCTGGACGAACTCAGGGTGTTTCCCACAGGCCACGCCTGGCATAAAAGCCGAACACTGACAGCGGCCACCCACCGGCTGGCCATGGCCGAACTGGCCTTTGCTGGCATACCCGGTGTGCACGTGGATGGGCGTGAGCTGGAGCGTGCGGGCCCCACCTACACCATCGACACATTGCGTGAATTGCAGGCGGAAACCCCGGCCGCGCAGCTGTTCCTGCTGATGGGCACGGACCAGGCTGTTGCCCTGAAAACCTGGCACGCATGGCAGGCCATTTTGCAGTCCGCTATAATTTGTATAGCTGGACGCGCTCAAACACTGAGCGCCAGTGGCATATTTGATGCCTCAAAATACCCGGGAGGGCGGTTTGAGACGCTGCACATGCCGCCCCTGAACGTCAGCGCCACCGATATCCGCAGCCGTGTTGCGGCCCATATGGGGATCGACCATCTGGTACCCGCTGGCGTTGCACGCTATATTGACCAACACCATCTCTACCTCGCCGTCTGATGACCACACCTACCCGTACCGAAGCCTCTGCCAAAAAAGACGTCACCAAACTCCAGCGCGCCATTGTGGACGGCCTGGAAGACGTTAAAGCGCAGGATATCCAGGTGTTCAACACCGAACACCTGTCCCCCTTGTTTGAACGGGTGATCGTGGCATCCGGCACGTCGAACCGCCAGACCAAAGCCCTGGCCTCCAGCGTGCGTGACGCGGTGCGCAAAGCCGGTTTCGGCAAGCCCCGCACCGAAGGCGAAGACAACGGCGAATGGATCATCGTGGACTGCGGCGCTGCCGTGGCGCACATCATGCAGCCCGCCATCCGCCAGTACTACCACCTCGAAGAACTCTGGGGCGACACGCCGGTGCGCCTGAAGCTCGGTGCGGCCAAACCCGTGGTCAAGGCAGAAGTGCCCGAAGTGGCTGCGGCCCCCAAACGCAAGGCACCTGCCAAGAAGCTGACGCCTGCCGAGGCCAAAAAGGCCGCCAAATTGCGCCGCGAAGAAGAAAAACCCCTGGCACCGCAGCGCCCGGTCTTGTCGCCCGAAGCGCCTATCCTGTCGGTGCCCGATGTGCCATCGCGCCGCTCGGTGGCCCGCAAGGCCAAGGCTGCTGCGGAGCCAGTGAAGGCCGCCGCACCCCGTGCCGCCGCCAAGTCGGCACCCCGTGTACCGGCCAAAACAGCCGCTAAAACAGCGTCCAAAGCACCCGCCAAAAAGGCCGTGCCGAAAACCGTGGTGATCAAGACCACCGCTGCACCCGCCAAGAAGGCCGCGGCCAAAAAGCCCGCGCCTAAGAAAACCACCGCCAAAAAATCTGCGTAAGGCCAGGGCATGCGACTGGTCATCGTTGCCGTGGGCCAGCGTATGCCCGACTGGGCCCAAACGGCCTATGACGACTACGCCAAACGGTTTCCCCACGAGCTGAAGGTCGAGTTAAAAGCAGTCAAGACCGAGCCACGCGGCTCCAAGACGCTGGAAACCCTGTACGCCGCCGAGCGCGAACGTATCGAGGCGGCCATCCCCAAAGGTGCACGTATCGTGTGCCTGGACGAACGCGGCACCTCGTTGACGACCTTGGCACTGGCTGCCCGCCTCAAAGGCTGGCAACTGGAAGGGGACGACGTGGCGCTCATCATCGGCGGGCCAGACGGTATTGAGCCTGCTTTCCGCAACGCTGCCCACGAACGTATCCGTTTGTCCGACTTGACCCTGCCACACGCCTTTGCGCGGGTGTTGCTCATCGAGCAGCTGTACCGCGCCTGGTCGGTCAATGCCGGCCACCCGTACCACAGGGAATAGCTTGGGCTGGTTGCTATTGAATTAATAGCTGCTTGCGCACGAACCATAAGCGCTGGTGGCACTTTTGGTCTTAAATCGCATGCCTGACTTCATTTATCTTGCGTCTCAGAGTCCGCGCCGCAGCCAACTGCTCGAACAGCTGGGCGTGCGCCACACACTGCTGGTGCCCAACACCGATGGTGATGTGGCGGAAGACGCCGAAGGTCTGGAGGTCGTTTTTAAAAACGAAGCGCCTGCTGCTTATGTGGCGCGCGTGACCGGGCTGAAACTGGATGCGGCCGTGGCACGCCACAAACGCCGCAAGCTGCCTGCCGCGCCCATCCTGTGCTCCGACACCACGGTGGCCGTGGGGCGCAACATCCTCGGCAAACCGGCCGATGCAGCGGAAGCCGCGTCCATGCTGCGTGCCTTGTCGGGCACCACCCACAGGGTGTTGACGGCTGTGGCCGTGCAGCAGGGGCGCAAACGGGTGCAGGCCCTGAGTGTTTCCAAGGTCACATTTGCTGTGCTGACCCTCGCGCAGATCCGTGCCTATGTGGCCTCCGGTGAGCCCATGGGCAAGGCCGGGGCCTATGCGGTGCAGGGCAGGGCTGCGGCTTTTATTGAGCACATCAGCGGGTCGTATTCGGGCATCATGGGCCTGCCGATGTTCGAGGCTGCACAGTTGCTGCGGTCGGTTGGCATCAAGGTGTAAACATCCCATGCAGCAAGATGTCCTGATCAACTGGTCGCCGCAGGAAACGCGTGTGGCCGTGGTGGAAAGTGGCGCGGTGCAGGAGCTGCACCTGGAGCGCACGCTGGAGCGGGGGCTGGTGGGCAATGTGTACCTGGGCAAGGTGGCGCGGGTGTTGCCGGGTATGCAGTCGGCGTTTATCGACATTGGCCTGGAGCGGGCCGCGTTCTTGCATGTGGCCGATGTCTGGCACCGCCCACCCGAAGGCGAGTCGTTGAGCCAGGCACGCCAGTCGCAGCCGCAGATTCCCATCGAGCGGCAGGTGTTTGAAGGCCAGCCGCTGATGGTGCAGGTCATCAAGGACCCGCTGGGCACCAAAGGCGCACGCCTGTCCACGCAGATCAGTGTGGCGGGGCGTTTACTGGTTTTTTTGCCGCAGGACGACCATGTGGGTGTGTCCCAAAAGATCCCTGTTGCCGAGCGTGATGCCCTGCGCACAAGGCTGCAAAACCTGGTGGGTGACAAGTCCACCGGTGGCGGTGGTGGCTTCATTTTGCGCACCAACGGGGAAGACTCGAGTGATGCCGAGCTGGCCGAAGACATTGCCTACCTGCGCAAGACCTGGAAACGCATCAAGGACGCATCTGTGCGCCTGCCGCCCATGTCGCTGCTGCACCAGGACCTGAACCTGCTGCAGCGTGTACTGCGCGACCTGGTCGGTGAAGAAACCAGCACCATCCGTATCGACTCGCGTGAGCAGTTCGACATGTTGCAGGCCTTTGGCCAGGAGTTCATGCCCGCAGCCGTGCCCAAACTGCAGCTGTACAAAGGCGAGCGGCCGATCTTCGACCTGTTTGCCATCGATGAAGAAATTGCCAAGGCGCTCGGGCGTCGAGTGGATCTGAAGTCGGGCGGCTACCTGGTGGTGGACCAGACCGAAGCCCTGACCACGATGGACGTCAACACCGGTGGTTTTGTCGGTGCGCGCAACTTCGACGACACCATTTTTAAAACCAACCTGGAGGCCGCGCAGGCCATTGCACGCCAGCTGCGACTGCGCAACCTGGGCGGCATCATCATTGCCGACTTCATCGACATGGTGCGCGAAGACCACCGCGAGGCGGTGTTGGCCGAATTTCGCAAACAGCTGGGGCGCGACCGGGTGAAAACCATGGCGGGCACGTTCTCGCAGCTCGGCCTGGTCGAAATGACGCGCAAACGCACACGCGAATCACTGGCGCACATGCTGTGTGAGCCGTGTAACGTGTGCCAGGGCAAAGGCAGCATCAAAACCGCCCGCAGTGTCACGTACGACATCCTGCGTGAAATCCTGCGCGAGGCGCGCCAGTTCAACCCCCGGGAATTCCGGGTGGTGGCCTCGCCCAAGGTGGTGGAATTGTTCCTCGACGAAGAAAGCCAGCACCTTGCGGGCCTGTCCGACTTCATTGGCAAACCCATTTCCCTGCAGGCCGAAAGCGCCATGGGGCAGGAGCAGTACGACATCTTGCTGCTCTGACCAAGGCCTGTCACTGGTGTCTTAGGGGCTTGTTAAACTTGGTTACTACCCAGGTGCTCTGGCAGCACGCAGGGTTTTAAAAATCATAGTTTGAACAGGCCATTTCATGATCAACGAGCGGTTCTGGTCTTTTGTCCACGGTGTTTTTCTGGCCCTGATCATCGGCTGGGTGCTGCACATTGGCCAGGACATCTTTATTCCCATCATCTTCAGTGTGCTGGTGGGTTTTGTCATCATCGGCATGACCCGCATGCTGGCCAAGGTGCCCGTGCTGGGCCCGCGCCTGTCGATCCAGGTGCGCTACATCGTGGCCGCCCTGATCATGGCGGTGGGGCTGGTCAGTGTGGTGTGGCTGCTGTTCGCCAATGTCGGGCGGGCGGTGGCGCTGGCGCCGCAGTACCAAGACTCGCTGTTGAACAGTATCCAGAATCTGGCCGTGACCCTGGGCCTGGAGTCCGAACCCAGCTGGAAGTCCCTGCGCCAGCAGTTCCTGGCCCAGGTCAGCATCCAGCGGCTGGTAGGCGGAACGCTGGGCTCGGTGCTGTCCATTGTGGCCACCCTGATCGTGGTGTTCCTGTACGTGGCTTTCCTGCTGGTGGAGCAGCGCTCGTTTGCGGCCAAGATCAAGAACATTTCCGATGACCCCGGCCAGGTGGCCTTCATCCGGCAGATGATCACCAATGTCAACGGCAAGATCGGCACCTACCTGGCGCTGAAGACCCTGCTCAGCGTGGTGCTGGGTATCCTGAGCTGGGCCATCATGGCTTTCTTCGGTATGGAGTTCGCTGTGTTCTGGGGTGTGCTGATCGCGCTGCTGAACTACGTGCCGTACATTGGGTCTTTCCTCAGCGTCTTTTTGCCCGCTGTGTTTGCCATTCTGCAGTTCGGCAACCTGAACTCCGTGCTGGCCGTGATGGTGCCCCTGAGCATCGTGCAGTTTGCCAATGGCAACTTTTTGGACCCCTACCTGATGGGCAATTCATTGAACCTGAGCCCCTTTGTGATTCTGGTCAGTCTGACGGTCTGGTCGGCACTGTGGGGGATTCCGGGGGCTTTCCTGGCCGTGCCCATGACGGCAGTGATGGTCATGATCTTTGCCGAGTTTCCGGGGACGCGTCCTTTCGCTGTGCTGTTGTCGCGCAAGGGTGACGTGTGAGCGTTGTACGCTTCAAAAAGAAGGGCCCCGCTGGGGCCCTTCTTTTTTGGGATTGGTATTGCTCAGCAGCCGCGGGTGATCGGCATCTCGACTTCACGCGGGTTAACGGCGTATTTGCCCAGCTCCAGCTTGGCAATGGCGTTGCGGTGTACTTCGTCCGGGCCGTCGGCAAACCGCAGCGTGCGGGCACCGGCGTAGGCATAGGCCAGCGGGAAGTCGTCACACATACCGCCGCCGCCATGCACTTGCATGGCCCAGTCGATGACCTGGCAGGCCATGCTGGGGGCCACTACCTTGATCATGGCGATTTCGTTCTTGGCGACCTTGTTGCCCGCGACGTCCATCAGCCAGGCCGCCTTGAGTGTGAGCAGGCGGGCCATGTCGATCTTGCAACGGGCTTCGGCGATACGTTCCTGGGTGACGGTTTGCTGCGCCACAGTTTTGCCAAAAGCGGTGCGTGCGCTGGCGCGTTTGCACATCAGCTCCAGCGCCCGTTCGGCCAGGCCAATCAGGCGCATGCAGTGGTGGATACGTCCGGGGCCCAGGCGGCCCTGGGCGATCTCGAAACCACGGCCTTCACCCAGCAGGATGTTGCCTGCAGGCACACGCACGTTGGTGAAGGTCATTTCAACGTGGCCATGCGGCGCATCGTCGTAACCCATCACATTGAGGGGGCGGATGATCTTGATGCCCGGGGCATCCGCGGGCACCACGATCATGCTTTGCTGTGAATGGCGCGGGGCTTCGGGATCGGTCTTGCCCATGGTGATAAAAACCGCGCAGCGCGGGTCGGCCGCGCCGGAAATCCACCATTTGCGGCCGTTGATGACGTATTCGTCGCCATCGCGTTCGATGCGGGTTTCGATGTTGGTGGCGTCACTCGATGCGACATCGGGCTCGGTCATCGCAAAAGCCGAGCGGATCTGGCCTTCGAGCAGCGGTTTGAGCCAGCGGGCCTTGATCTCTTCGGAGCCATAACGGGCAATGGTTTCCATGTTGCCGGTGTCGGGTGCGGAGCAGTTGAAGACCTCGCTGGACCACTGCACACGGCCCATAATTTCCGCCAGGGGGGCGTATTCCTGGTTGGTCAGGCCCGCACCTTCGTAGCCGGACGCTGCCGCGCTGTCCACGGGCAAGAACAGGTTCCACAGGCCCGCATTACGGGCCTTGACCTTGAGGTCTTCCACCGTCTTGAGGGCCGACCAGCGTTTACCTGCTGCCGTGTTGGCCGCCAGCTCTGCGGTGTAGGCACTTTCAGCGGGGTAAATGTGCTCATCCATGAACTGCAGCAATTTGGCCTGCAGTGCTTTGGTTTTGGGGGAGTAGTCAAAATCCATCGAAGGTCTCCTGGGGTGTTGGGGTGAAGTTTTTTTATGCCTGCTGGGCGAATTTCCAGGCCATCTGGGCCAGTGGGCGGGCGCCTGCAGCCGAGCTGACGGCCTGTGCGCTGGAGGCTGTGCCAGCCTCCACCCGTTTGGCGATGCCCTGCAGAATGGCTGCAAGGCGGAACAGGTTGTAGGCGAGGTAGAAGTTCCAGTCGGCCTTCAACGTGTCAGGCGTGGCAAAGCCGGTGCGGTCACAGTATTTGCGGATGTATGCGTCTTCGGTGGGGATACCCAGGCTCTTCACGTCCATGCCCCCAATACCGCGGAAGGAGCCGGGCGGAATGTGCCAGGCCATGCAGTGGTAGCTGAAGTCGGCCAACGGGTGGCCCAGTGTAGACAGCTCCCAGTCCAGCACGGCCAGTACACGTGGCTCGGTGGGGTGGAACATCAGGTTGTCGAGCCGGTAGTCGCCGTGCACGATGCTGACCATGTTTTCGTCGCGCCCGCTGAGCGGGATGTGCGCTGGCAGCCATTCCATCAGTTGGTCCATCTCTTCGATGGGCTGGGTGATGGAGGCGACGTACTGCTTGCTCCAGCGGCCAATCTGGCGCTCGAAGAAGTTGCCCGGCTTGCCGTAACCTGCCAGGCCGCGTTCGGCAAACTTGACGGTGTGCAGCGCCGCAATCACGCGGTTCATTTCGTCGTAGATGGCGCCGCGTTCGGCATTGCTCTGGCCGGGCAGGGCCTGGTCCCACATCACGCGGCCTTGCACAAACTCCATCACATAAAACGCACGGCCGATGACCGATTCGTCCGCGCACTGGCAGTACATCCGGGCGACCGGCACGTCGGTGCCCGCTAGCCCCTGCATCACCGCAAATTCGCGCTCCACGGCGTGGGCAGAAGGCAGCAGTTTGGCAACCGGCCCGGGTTTGGCACGCATCACATAACTCTGGGTCGGTGTGATGAGTTTGTAGGTCGGGTTGGACTGCCCACCCTTGAACATTTCGAGGCTGAGGGGCCCACTGAACCCTTCCAGGTGGCTGCTGAGCCAGGTGCTGAGGGCACCGAGGTCAATCGCGTGCTGGTCGGTGACGGGCCGGGTGCCCACGAAATGGTCAAAGTCGCTCATGGAGGGAATGTCTCTTGGTCGGTTTTAGTTGTCGGCTTCACTGATACGCATCAGTGCATCGCGGTTGCGGATGACGAGGCCACCCGGCTCGATGCGGATACTTTCCTCGCGTTCCATGGCCTTGAGCTCCTGGTTCACGCGTTGGCGTGATGCACCCAGCAGCTGCGCCAGCTCTTCCTGGGCCAAATGCAGGCTGATACGCATCTCGCGTGCATCGGCCAGGCTGGGTACGCCATAACTGCGCACCAGATGCACCAGCTGTTTGGCCAGCCGGGCACGCAAAGGCAAGGTGTTCAGGTCTTCCACCAGCCCGAACAGCTGGCGTATGCGCCGCGCATGTAGGCGCAACATGGCTTCGTACAACTCGACGTGGGTGGCCAGAATCTTCTTGAAATCTGCCTTGGCCACACACAGGATGGTGCTGTCGCCGTGGGCGTAGGCATCGTGCGTGCGCCGGTCCCCGTCGAAGATCGCCACGTCGCCGAACCAGATGCCCGGCTCCACATAGGTGAGCGTGATTTGTTTGCCCGAGATCGATGTGGAGCTGACACGGACCGCACCACGCGCACACGCGATCCACTCGTCCGGTGGGTCGCCGCGGGCAGCGATCAGGTCGCCGTCCTTGTAGCGTTTGACGTAAGCACATCGAAGTATGTCGTGTCGCAGTGAGGGGGAAAGGGATGAGAACCAGCGACCTGAGTTGATCGCTTCACGTTCTTCGATGGTAAGAATGGGGTCGTCCATGGCCTGTCTTTTGCGTGACTGATAAGCCGCACATTGTCACGTGCGGGACGAGCG
>JAGOEY010000079.1 GCA_017997515.1 Burkholderiaceae bacterium
TAGGCCGTGTTGTCGCCAAAGTGGCGCGCAGCGTAGCCGTGGGCTGCCTCGTGCACGGTGATGGCGAACAGCACCGGCAGGGCGTAGATCAGAACGGTTTGGATAAGGTTTTGGATGTCCACGGGGGCATTGTCTCAGACAGGGTTTGGGCCCCGGTGGGCACCAGGGGTTTAGATCGTGAACACGTTCTCACATGCCGAGCGCAGAAAGACTGCCGCGGCCTTCACGCACCACCACCGGGTCGCCACCGTCGCCCATGCCGGTCAGGTCGATCACGGTAGTCGGCTGCAGCGGGCAGGCACCTGCGTCCACCACGGCGGCCAGGGCGTTCTCGTACTGGGCGCGGATCTCTTCGGCGTCGTTCATCGGCTCTGTTTCACCGGCCGGGATCAGGGTGGTGGCCAGCAGCGGCGCGCCGTGGATGGCCAACAGCTCTTGCAGCACCTTGTGGTCGGGCACACGCAGGCCGATGGTTTTGCGCTGCGGGTGGCTCAGGCGGCGCGGTACTTCCTTGCTGGCTTCCAGGATGAAGGTGTAGGCACCGGGTGTGGCCAGCTTGAGCAGGCGGAACTGGCGGTTGTCCACCTTGGCGTAACTGGCCAACTCGCTCAGGTCGCGGCAGAGCAGGGTGAGGTGGTGTTTGTCGTCCACCTGGCGGATGCGGCGCAGCTTGTCGGCGGCGTCCTTGTCGTCCAGGTGGCAGACCAGCGCATAGCTGGAGTCGGTGGGCACGGCGGCCACACCACCACGGTGCAGCAGGGCAGCGGCCTGTTTCAGCAGGCGCGGCTGCGGGTTGTCAGGGTGAACTTCAAAGTATTGGGCCATGGGGGGGATCGTAGTCAGGTTTCGGTCGGCTCGACGGGAATGCGGCGCTCCAGCACGGTGAGCCAGGCCCCCGCCGCGCCACAGGCTCCCACCATGGCAATACCGATCAGCGCCCACTGGTCGGGCACGTGGGCAAAAATCAGGTAACCACCCAGCATGGCAAAACCAATCTGGGCGTACAGGTAGGGCGTCAGTGTGGCGGCGGGTGCGCGGCCATAGGCCAGGATCAGCATCCAGTGGCCTACCGTAGCCGCCAGCCCCATGAGCAGCATCAGCACCCAGGTGGAGGCGTCGAGCGCCGTCCAGACAAAAGGCAGCGCCACCCCCATCACCAGCGAGCCCACCAGCCCGGTGTACAGGTGCATGGTGAGCGGGTGTTCGGTGCGGGCCATCTTGCTGGTCAGCACCTGGAACCAGGCATTACAGGCCACCAGCGCCAGCGGCAGCAGCATGGCCCAGGTGAAGGAGTCACCGCCGGGGCGGATGATGATCAGGGTGCCCACAAACGCCCCCACCACCAGCACCCAGCGCAGTGCTGACACGCGCTCCTTGAGCACAATCACGGCCATCACCGTGATGACCAGTGGCCCGATCATGATGATGGCGGTGAACTCACCCACCGGCAGAAAACGCAGGCTGAAGTACGCCAGCATGCTGCAGGACAGCAGCAGCAGGCCGCGCAGCAGCTGGAAGCGCGGGTGTTCGGTGTGCAGTGCGCTCCAGCCGCGTGTGGGCAGGGTGGTGAGTGCGGTGGCCACCACCTGGACGGAAAACCGCACCCACAGCGCCATGGCGACCGACACACCGCTGGTGCTGACAACCTTGGTGATGGTGTCCAGGGCCCCAAAACAGGCGGTGGCAGCCACCACCAGGGCAATACCCACCAGGGCGCGCGACGACCGGTCCATCAGCAGATGCGGTCGGCCAGGATGTCCCATACCGGCGTCAGCGCGCCGGGCAGGTAGGGCAGTTTGCCCAGGTCGGTGTGCGACTCGTCGGGGCTGTGGAAGTCGCTGCCGCGCGAGGCCACCAGGCCAAACTCCTGCGCCATCGCAGCGTAGGTCACATATTCCGCTGGGGTGTGGCTACCGGTAACCACCTCGACGCCCTGGCCACCGTGGGCCTTGAACTCCGAGAACAGCGCGTATTCCTCGTTGGCGGTGAACTTGTAACGTGCCGGGTGCGCAATCACCGCAACCCCGCCCGCGCCGGTGATCCAGTGCACGGCATCACTCAGGGTGGCCCAGCGGTGCGGCACATAACCGGGTTTGCCTTCGGTCAGGTATTTGCGAAAAACTTCGGGGGTGTCTTTGCAGGCGCCGCTTTCCACCAGAAACCGCGCGAAATGGGTACGCGACACCAGTTGCGGGTTACCGACGTATTTGAGGGCACCCTCATACGCCCCCGCAATGCCCACCTTGGCCAGCTGCGCCGCCATGTCCTGCGCACGCGGAATACGCCCGTCGCGGGTGTCGGCCAGGCCCTGCACCAGCGCGGCGTTGTCGGCATCGAACCCCAGCCCAACGATATGCACCGTGACATTGGCAAACGTGACCGAAATTTCCACCCCGGTCAGGTAACGCATGCCCGCCGCCAGCGCCGCAGCCCGCGCCCGGTGCTGCCCACCAATCTCGTCATGGTCGGTCAGCGCCCACAGCTCGACGCCGTTGGCCGCCGCGCGTTCCGCCAGCGCCTCGGGGGTGAGGGTGCCGTCGGAGACGACGGAATGGCAGTGGAGGTCGGCGTTGAGGATGGAAGTCACCGGGTGATTCTAGGGGCGTGTGGGAATCTGCGCCGGGGTGGGGGCAAGTGGTGGGCAGGCGCCGAAGCATGTGATGGAACCCTGCCTCACACCTCCGCCCCCTCCACCAGAAACTGCACCTTTCTTTCCCCCCGCCATTCATTCACATCCAGCCGGAACGCCAGCGTGACCCGCGCTGGCAACGGGTCGGTGTGGCCGAACCAGATGCCGTCCACCGGTTGGCCCTGGTGTTTGAGTTTGAGGGACAGGTGTTTTTCGCCCACCAGACGCTGTGACACCACTTCGACCTCTTCGCTGAACGTGGGGGCTGCAAAACCCTGGCCCCAGACCTCGCGGGCCAGGGTGTCGACCATGTCGGCGCGGCGATATTCGGGGGCCAAGGGGCCGTCGGTGTCGAGGCGGCGGGTGAGGGTGGCAGCGTCCAGCCATTCGGCGGCGACCTGGGCCAGCGCCTGCTCGAAGGTGCTGAAATGTTCACCCGCGATGGTGCAGCCTGCCGCCATGGCGTGGCCGCCAAAACGCAGCAGCACGCCGGGGTGGCGCTTGGCCACCAGGTCGAGTGCGTCGCGCAGGTGGAAGCCGGGGATGGAGCGGCCCGAGCCTTTGTATTCGTGGCCTTTGCCCGGTGCCTTGCTGGCGGCGAAGACGAAAGTGGGGCGGTGGAGTTTGTCCTTGATGCGTGACGCGACGATGCCCACCACCCCTTCGTGGAAGTCGGGGTCAAACACACTGATGGCGGCGGGTGGTGTGTCTTCGTCCACAAACATCGATTCGCTGATGAGCATGGCCTGCTCGCGCATGCCGCCTTCGATCTCGCGGCGTTCGCGGTTGATGGTGTCCAGGGTTTTGGCCAATTCGTCGGCGCGGCCCGGGTCGTCGGTCAGCAGGCATTCGATGCCCAGGGTCATGTCGGACAAACGACCGGCGGCATTGATGCGGGGGCCGAGTGCAAAGCCGAAGTCAAAGGTGGTTGCCACCTTGGCCTGGCGGCCTGCTGCTACAAAAAGACTAGCTACTCCCGCAGGCTGTGCGTGCGCACGGAGGCGTTTTAATCCTTGGGCGACCAGGCGGCGGTTGTTGGCGTCGAGTTTCACCACGTCGGCCACGGTGCCCAGCGCGACAAGGGTTAGCAGCGAGTCAAGTTTGGGCTGGGGTGTTCCGGTGCCACTGCCCGCCAGACGCAGTTCACAAAACGTGCCACGGGCCCGCAACTCGGCGCGGAGCGCCAGCAGCACATAAAACATCACACCGACACCGGCAATCGACTTGCTCTCGAACGTACAACCCGGCTGGTTGGGATTAACTATCACGTCGGCGTTGGGCAGCGCCGGGCCGGGCAAATGGTGGTCGGTTACCAGCACCTGCAGGCCCAGTGCCTTGGCGGTGGCCACACCCTCCACACTGGCGATGCCGTTGTCCACGGTGATGAGCACATCGGCGCCGCTGTCCTTCACGCGCTGGGCAATCGGGGGTGTCAGGCCGTAGCCGTCCACCACGCGGTCGGGCACCAGGTAGTCCACATGGTGCGCGCCCAGCAGGCGCAGGCCGCGCACACCGACGGCACAGGCGGTGGCACCGTCGCAGTCGTAGTCGGCCACGATACAGAGGCGTTTGTCGGCCGCAATGGCGTCGGCCAGCAGCACGGCGGCCTCGTGTGTGCCCTTCATGCTGGCGGGCGGCAGCAGGCGGGCCAGGCCGTCGTCGAGTTCGTCCTTGGCCACAATACCCCGGGCCGCGTACAGGCGGGCCAGCAGTGGGTGTAATCCGGCCTGCTCCAGCGCCCAGACGGCGCGGGGTGGCATGTCGCGTGCTACTATTTTCATAGCTTCTCCAGCACGGTGGACGGGCGTAAACGTCCAAAAAGGCTTGAAATTTTGCTGCCCAAACTGCGCGGGCGGGCTTCAAAGCGCTGGGCGCTGCGTTCACCACACAAGGTCAGCGTGCCTTGGCCATGTTGCTGCAGATGGGCCAGCAGGTCGGCGCAGGCGGTGGCGTCGAGTTGCTGCCAGGCCTTGGCCCACGCAGGCCAGTCGGCGCGCAGGGCGGGGGTGGTCAGGTGGGTGGGCATGTGTAATTCGGCGGGGAACAGACCGTTGCGCACCTCGGGTGGCAACACGCCTGTGCCGCTGACCCAGAAGGCGTTGACCGGGGCCAGGCCCCGTGCTTCGCGGGCGTCGTTGACGGGGTGGGTGTAGAGCAGCATCTGCATCTCACTTTGCAGGCGGCGCAGCGGTTTGGCCTGCGGGCCGTCAGGCATCCAGATGTCGAGGCTGCGCCCGCGCACCCGGTCGAGCGACGCGGTGGGCAGGCCGCGAAACACCTCGCCCTGGGCGCGCCACTGGGTCGGACTGGTGTACTGCAGGGTGATGCCATCTTCCGCAAAGAAAGGGGCCATCGCCGCAAGCAGCGCCTTCGACTCTTGCTCATCTATCTGTAGCAAATCGGGCTCGTCCATCAAAAAATGATCGGTTGCCAGCCGCCAGTGGCAGGGGGTGATGAAGGCCCAGGCGTCCGCGCCGGGTCGGCCTGGTTTGTCGCCGTTCTTGAGCATATCCCGCGCTGCCCAGGGCGTCAGGCCGTTGTCGGCGGGCAGGCCCAGTTCGCGTGCCAGCGCGCGTTCGTGCGGCATGGAGAGCGCAAAGTCGTCCCCCGCGTCCAGCGTGGTGGGGGTCAGGCGCTGCAGCAGCGCGGCCAGGTTGGGCAGGGGCAGGGTTTGCAGCGCCTGCTGGCAGGCGTCGGCACTGCAGGCGGCAAAGGGGATCAGTACATGCATGGGGGGATTGTCGCGTGCCGGCTCGGCGCGGGCGTCTGTCGGTGACAATGCACCCGTCTTCAAAGGCTGATCCATCAGATGCAAATTCCTTATGAGCTGGCCCTGGGCTGGCGCTACACCCGGGCCGGGCGCGCGACCCGGCGCAACGGCTTTATCTCCTTCATCTCGGGCGTGTCCATGCTGGGCATTGCGCTGGGTGTGGCGGCGCTCATCATCGTGCTGAGTGTGATGAACGGTTTCCAGAAGGATGTGCGCGACCGCATGCTGAGTGTGGTGTCGCACATCGAAATCTTCGCGCCCAATGGCGCGGCGCTGGTGGACGCGAACAAAACCATGGTCGAGGCGCGGCTGAACCCGCAGGTGATTGGTGCGGCGCCGTTTATCTCCACCCAGGCTTTGCTGGCGCGGGGGGAAGACATGAAGGGTACGCTGGTGCGCGGCATCGATCCGGCGCACGAAGACGAAGTCACCGATCTGGCCGTGGCCTTAAAAGACACGGTGCTGGCCAAACTGGTGCCCGGCGAGTTTGGTGTGGTGCTGGGCTCCGAGCTGGCGCGCAGCATGGGGGTTCGCGAAGGCGACCTGGTCACACTCATCGCACCCGGCGGCCAGGTTACCCCCGCCGGTGTGGTGCCGCGCCTGAAGCAGGTGACGGTGGTGGGCACATTTGATTCAGGCCATTTTGAATACGACTCGGCGCTGCTGATGATGCACATGGACGACGCGGCGCGCATCTTCCGCCTCGAAGGCCCAACCGGTGTGCGTCTGCGGCTCAAGGACCTGCACCAGGCTCCAGCGGTGACACAGCAACTGGCGCAGACCCTGAGTGGCGACCTGCTGATCCGCGACTGGACGCAACAGAACAAGACCTGGTTCGCCGCCGTGCAGCTGGAAAAACGCATGATGTTCATCATCCTCACGCTCATCGTGGCCGTGGCGGCGTTTAACCTGGTCAGCACGCTGGTGATGACGGTGACCGACAAACGCGCCGATATCGCCATTCTGCGCACGCTGGGCGCCAGCCCGAAAAGCATCATGGGCATTTTTGTGGTGCAGGGCGCGATGGTGGGCGTGATCGGCACGCTGGCCGGGCTGCTGCTGGGCCTGGGCATTGCGTACAACATCGACGTGATCGTGCCTGCGCTGGAGCGCCTGTTCCGCGCCAGCTTTTTGCCCAAAGACATCTATCTGATCAGCAGCATGCCCAGCGACCCGCAAAGCTCCGACATCATGCCCATTGCCATCATTTCCCTGGTGTTGTCCTTCCTGGCCACCCTGTACCCCAGCTGGCGCGCCAGCCGCGTGAACCCGGCGGAGGCGCTGCGTTATGAATGAGCTGGATAAAAAAGTCGTGCTCAAGGTGCGCGGCCTGACCAAGCGGTTCAACGAAGGCCGTATGGACCTGACGGTGTTACACGGCGTGAACCTGGACGTGTACGCGGGTGAAACGCTGGCCATCGTTGGCTCGTCCGGCTCGGGCAAAAGCACACTGCTGCACCTGATGGGCGGGCTGGATGCACCCACAGCGGGCAGTGTGGAACTGCTGGGCCAGAACATCGCGCAAGTGGACGCGGCCGAGCAGGGCCGCCTGCGCAACAAACACCTGGGTTTTGTGTACCAGTTTCACCACCTGCTACCCGAGTTCAGCGCACTCGACAACGTCGGTATGCCCCTGCGCATCCGCCGTACGCCGCCCGACGCATGTGCCGATGCCGCCACCAAAATCCTCACCGCGGTAGGCCTGCGCGAGCGGGTACAGCACCGCCCGGCCGAGCTGTCCGGCGGTGAACGCCAGCGTGTGGCCATTGCGCGTGCGCTGGTGACCCAGCCTGCCTGTGTGCTGGCCGACGAGCCCACCGGCAACCTCGACCGGGGCACGGCCGACAGTGTGTTTGCGCTGATGCTGGAGCTGGCCCGCGAACACGGCACCGCGTTTGTGATGGTCACCCACGACGAAACGCTGGCCGCCCGGTGTGACCGGGTGCTGCGGCTGGTGCAGGGGCGGCTGGCCTAGGAGCCTGTCGGACTTGGGGCGTCGAAAGCGAAAACCGCAGGTTTCTACAAAATCGGCCCCAGCGAGGACAGTTTTTGCCGGATTTGCAGGCCCATAGCCCCGCTATGGGTCAAAAAGACGGTGAAA
>JAGOEY010000080.1:0-3921 GCA_017997515.1 Burkholderiaceae bacterium
TCGCAGTACCTGTGGGGGTATGGCCGTTACAAACAGCCGCGCCGTGAAACCCCCGAAAAATTGCCAGAAAAAGTACAAGAGAAGGTCTAGACGTGTTCAGTTATCTCGGAATTCTCTTCATGCGCTTCCTGGCGAAGCTGCCGCTGTCGTGGGTGCGCGGCTTTGCGGCGCTGATCGGGCGGATTTTGTTTGTGCTGGCTGCACCGCGCCGTCGGGTGGTTGAGAAGAATCTTTTGCTCTGTTTTCCAGAGCGCACTGCGAAGGAACGGCGGGCGCTGGCGCGCGAATCGTTTATTTATTTTTGCCAGGCCTGGCTGGACCGCAGCTGGCTCTGGCACGCGCCGCGTTCGGTGCTGGAAAAGCGCCTGAAGCTCCACGGCGCGGTGCAGGAGCTGGAAGGCACCACCCCCACCATCATCTTTGGCCCGCATTTTTACGGTTTGGACGCGGCAGCCACGGCCATTGGCATGAGTACGCCGCGCCTGTTCACCTCCATCTACACGCCGCTGCCCGACAAACGCCTGGACGCGTGGATTACCGCAGGGCGTGTGCGTTTTGGGGACGTGAAGATGTTCAACCGCTTTGACGGCATCAAAAACAACCTGAGCGGGCTGCGCGCAGGCGGCATTCTGTACCTGCTGCCCGACATGAACTTTGGCCCGCAAGAGTCTATTTTTGTGCCGTTCTACGGCATACAGGCCGCCACCGTGCCGTCGCTGCCGCGCTTCGCCCGGCTGGGCAAAGCCAAGGTGGTGCCGGTGATTCCGCGTATGACACCTTGGGGCTACGACGTGGAAGTGCACCCGGCCTGGCAGAACTACCCAAGCGACGATGTGGAGGCCGACACCGCGCTGATGAACGCGCGGCTGGAGGGCTACATCAACACCATGCCGTCGCAGTACTACTGGGTGCACAAACGCTTTAAAACCCGACCGACGGGTGAGCCTTCGGTGTACTAGCCCTGCCAAGGTTTTATGAACGATTTTGGCACTTGGCGCACATCCACCGTGCGCAGGTAGCTATCAATTCCGTAGTAGATGCGCTGTCAGACCCGCAATCACTCGCGCGGGGTGGGTGTGTATGACCCAGTGGTCGGCATCGGCCACGGTCTCCAGGGTCAGGCGGGGGATGTAGCTGTCCAGCCCGTCCAGCAGGCTGGGCAGCAGAGCAATGTCGTCCAGCCCCCACAGCACCCAGGTGGGTACGTCCACGGTCAGCATGCTGCGCGGCAGTTGTACGGCGTCAACCGCAGGGTCGCCGGGGCGGGCGGGGCGCAGGGGGGAGGCGCGGTAGTAGTTGCAGCCGCCGGTCAGGCCCGCGCTCCAGGTGGCGTGGTACTGGGCGCGGGTGGCATCGTCCAGCCAAGCGGGCGGGGTGCCGTCGGGCCGGTTCAAAAACCGCCACATACGCTGGAAGTCGTTGGCGGCAAGCAAGCTTTCAGCATCCGGGCGTATCAAAAAGTTCATGTATGCACTGGCCGCTTGTTGGGCGGGGTTGGTTTGCAGCTCGCGCAAAAAGGTGCCGGGGTGGGGGGAATTGATGATGGCCAAGCGCTGCATGTGCTGCGGGAACTGGTTGGCCGTGTTCCAGGCCACGGCGCCGCCCCAGTCGTGTGCCACCAGGCAGGCCAGTGGGGCACCGGGGGATTCGATCGCGATCAACGCCAGGATGTCCTGCACCAGGTGTTTGGGCCGGTAGTCTTTGGCGTCAGCGGGTGCGCTGGACGGGCCAAAGCCCCGTAGCCAGGGGGCCACGCAGCGGTAACCGCCGTTTTCCGGCCGGGAAAAGTGCTCCAGCAAGGCGTCCCAGACAAAAGCCCCCTCAGGGAATCCGTGCAAAAACAGCAGGACAGGTGCACCGGACGGGCCACTGGTGCGGCAGTGCAGGGTGGGGCCGTGGGGCAGGGTGCGGGCGACGGTGGTAATCATGGGGCTCCACAGGTAACAAACAGGCCACGGCGGGGCGGCCGTGGGGTGTTGCGCTGAAGAGCGGGCCGTGCGATCAGTCGTTGGCTTCGGGCTCGGGCTCTGCTGCAACGGCCGGTGGCGCGGCGGCTGCAGCCGCGCCTTCCGGATGGGCCCAGTCCCACAGCAGCATGGCAGCATCATCCAGGCCCTGCTTCTTCAGTGCGGAGAAGAGTTTCACCTCGCCGCCACCGGCTTGCAGTCGCACGATGGACAGCACCTTGTTTTGCTCGGCGCGGGTGAGTTTGTCGGCTTTGGTCAGCAGCACCAGCAGCTTGAGCCCTTCACTGATACGCGGGCGCACGATGTCGAGCAGGATTTCGTCCAGCTCGGTCAGCCCGTGGCGCGGGTCACACAGCAGCACGATGCCGATGAGGTTCTGGCGCGTCATCAGGTAATTGGCCATCACGCGTTGCCAGCGGATCTTGTCCTGCTTGGGCACGGCGGCGTAGCCGTAGCCCGGCAAGTCGGCCAGTACGGCGTCGTGGATGTTCTGTTTGCCCAGGCTGAACAGGTTGATGTGCTGGGTGCGGCCGGGCTTTTTCGAGGCAAAAGCCAGCTGGTTCTGCTGCGTCAGGGTGTTGATGCAGGTGGACTTGCCTGCATTCGAGCGGCCCACAAAAGCAATCTCGGGCAGGTCATGTGGTGGCAGGAAGTCCAGCGTCGGTGCGGTGGTCAGGAATTTCGCGGTATGCAGCCAGGCGTGGGCCGTTTTGGCGGCTGGATTTGGCGCGCGGTCTTTGGCATAAGGATGGGGAGTGGTGGTCATTTGTGGAGTGTGCTTCGGGAGACGCGCAAGGCCCATTGTAGAATCACGCAGTTTTGCGCATATAACACCACCCTCGATATGAAGTTGCTCGCCTCCTTGCTGATGGCTGCCGCGCTGGCAGCTCCTACTTTCGCCGCTGTGGCGGCAGATGAAAAACCCGCGGCCGCGCCCCAGGCACCCAAGATTGACTTGGTCAAGGGTGAAGCCAGCTACACCGCGATGTGTGCGTCCTGCCACGGCGCGGACGGTAATTCGTCTGTGCCCATCCAGCCCAAGCTGGCGCAACAGCACCCCGAATACCTGGTCAAGCAATTGCAGGATTTCAAATCCGGCAAACGCAAGAACGCTGTGATGCAGGGTTTTGCGTCGGCACTGTCTGACGAAGACATGCGTAACGTGTCGTTCTGGGTGGCCTCCAAAGCCATCAAGCCCGGTTTCGCCAAGGACAAAGAACTGGTGAGCCTGGGTGAACGCATCTACCGCGGTGGTATTGCCGACCGCCAGGTGCCCGCCTGTGCCGCCTGCCACAGCCCCAACGGTGCGGGTATCCCGATCCAGTTCCCACGCCTGGGTGCCCAGCATGCCGACTACACCGCCGCGCAACTGGTGGCCTTCCGTGATGGCGTGCGCAAGAACAGCATTCCGATGACGGGTGTGGCTGCCAAGATGAACGACCGTGAAATCAAGGCTGTTTCGGACTACATCGCTGGCCTGAAGTAATCCTGCGCGCATTCTTCGCGCATTTGGTATGAACTAACCGCCAATAACAAACCCTAAAGGGCGGGCCCATCTCCCCAGGATGGCCCGCCCTTTTTGCTTTTTGCGTCCCTTCACTGTCTCCATGTCTGTTTCCACCCACGGTCTGCGCGTCAAAACCTCCTCGCACCTGCTGCGCTCGGCGGTTGAGCTGCTGTCGTCGATGCGGTTTGCGATTTCGCTGCTGACCATCATCTGTATTGCGTCGATCATCGGCACCGTGCTCAAGCAAGGGGAGCCACCGGGCAACTACGTCAACCAGTTCGGCCCGTTCTGGGCCGAGGTGTTCATGCGCGCCAACCTGCACACGGTGTACAGCGCGTGGTGGTTTCTGCTGATCCTGGCGTTTCTGGTGACCAGCACCTCGCTGTGTATCGCCCGCAGTACCCCCAAGATCCTGGCCGACCTGAAGGTCTACAAAGAAAACATGCG
>JAGOEY010000080.1:4021-7477 GCA_017997515.1 Burkholderiaceae bacterium
AAGGGTGTGGAGATTTACCAGTCCAGCTTTGACGACGGTGGCTCTTCGGTCAAGTTACATGCGGTGCCCATGGCAGGCACAGGCAAACGTTTCGACATCGACGGGGTCATCGGCAACAGCTCTCAGCTCACGACCGGTGTGGATGCTGCGGATGGCGAAAAAATGACCATCGAGTACACGGCGCTGCGGGTCATCAACGTCGAAAACTTCGCCGGCGGCAGCGCATCGGGCGCCGATGTGCGCAAGGTGGACCTGCGCTCCGCCATCGACGCGCGTATGGGTGCGGCCAACAAGACGGCCACCAACAAGGAACTGCGCAACGTGGGCCCCAGCATCACCTACAAGCTGCGTGATGCGGCGGGCCAGGCGCGCGAATTCCACAACTACATGCTGCCGGTGGACACCGGTGACGGGCAGCCGGTCTTCTTGCTGGGCGTGCGTGAAAACCTGGCCGACACCTTCCGCTACCTGCGTGTGCCCATGGACGACCAGGGCAGCATGGACGGCTTCCTGCACCTGCGCGCGGCCTTGGCCGACCCGGCGGTGCGCGCCAAGGCCGTCAACCGGTATGTGGCCAAGGCCATCGACCCCAAACGCCCCGAGCTGGCGCAGCAACTGAACCAGTCCGCCGCTCGGGCGCTGGCCCTGTTTGCGGGGGATGTGGCGGCCAACACGGCGGCGGCCAGCACCGGCAAACCGCTGGGCGGGCTGCAGGCCATCTCTGACTTCATGGAAGCCAACGTGCCCGAAGCCGAACGCCCGCGTGCGGGTGAGGTGCTGGTGCGCATCCTGAACGGCGTGTTGTTCGAGTTGGCCCAGATGACACGTGAAACTGCAGGTCTGCCTGCGCTGGACGACAGCGAAGCCACCCGCGCCTTCATGACCCAGGCCGTACTGTCGCTCAGCGACGCACAGGCCTACCCCGTGCCCCTGGTTTTTACCCTCAAGGAATTCAACCAGGTGCAGGCCAGCGTGTTCCAGGTGGCGCGAGCTCCGGGCAAAAAGGTGGTGTACACCGGCTGTCTCTTGCTCATCATTGGCATTTTTGCGATGCTGTATGTGCGTGACCGCCGCCTGTGGGTGTGGGTGGTTCCCAAGAACGGCAGCACACACGCCTCCATGGCCCTGTCGTCCAACCGCAAGACACTGGACGTAGACCGCGAATTTGCCCGGCTGACCAGCAAACTGATAGGTGTGGCACCGATCGCCGCCACCCCCAAGGACAAGGATCTGAAAACGCTATGAATCCCGCGACCACCAACACCAACCCCGCTGCGGTGGCAGGCACCACCAGCCTGACACTGAATGACGCCTATTTCGCCCGGCGCAACCTGTTTGACTGGGTGTTTGCCGCCCTGGTCACCACGGGGGCACTGTTTGCGTTTGTGCGTTATGCCGCGTTCATGGACGTGTACGAAAAGGCCATCCTGATAGGCACTATTCCTGCCGCCATCTGGATGGGCTGGTTCTGGCGGCCCCTGCGTGGGCTGATGGTGGGGGTGGCGGCCTGCGCGTTGTTGGCCATCTACCTGTACCAAGGTGTGGACGGTGGCAGCCTGGCACGCGCCGAAGAGGTGTTTCTGCTCAAGTACTTCCTGTCCAGCCAGTCTGCCATCCTGTGGATGTGTGTGCTGTTTTTTATGGCCACCGTGTTTTACTGGGTGGGGCTGGTATCCCGTGGTGAGGGTGCCACCATGGCACTGTTGGGCTCCCGCTTTACCTGGGCCGCAGTGACCATGGCGCTCATCGGCACCATGGTGCGCTGGTATGAGAGTTACCTCATTGGTGCGGATGTGGGCCACATTCCGGTCAGCAACCTGTACGAAGTGTTTGTGCTGTTCTGCTGGATGACGGCGTTGTTCTACCTGTACTTTGAAGAGCATTACCGCACCCGTGCCATGGGCGCGTTTGTGATGCTGGTGGTCAGTGCGGCGGTGGGTTTCCTGCTCTGGTACACCGTGGTGCGTGATGCCCACGAGATCCAGCCCCTGGTGCCCGCCCTGCAGAGCTGGTGGATGAAGCTGCATGTGCCCGCCAACTTTGTCGGCTACGGCACCTTTGCCCTGGCGGCCATGGTGGCTTTTGCCTACCTGATCAAGCTGCAGGCCGGTGAGCGGCGCTGGACCAGCCTGGCCCCGCTGTGGCTGCTGGGTATTGCCCTGTGTTTTGTGCCCATTGCCTTTCGCCAATCGCTCGCTGTCAGCGGCAGTTATTTCTGGGTGGCTTATGCCGGTGTGGCGGCACTGATCGCCGGTGGCATCCTGCTGGGCCGTGAGCGCATTGCTGCCAAGCTGCCCAGCCTGGAGATGCTGGACGACGTGATGTACAAATCCATCGCCGTGGGTTTTGCCTTCTTCACCATCGCCACCGTGCTGGGCGCACTCTGGGCGGCCGAGGCCTGGGGTGGCTACTGGAGCTGGGACCCGAAAGAAACCTGGGCGCTGATCGTCTGGCTCAACTACGCCGCCTGGCTGCACATGCGGCTGATGAAAGGTTTGCGTGGGGCCGTGTCGGCCTGGTGGGCACTTGCGGGCCTGGCCATTACCACCTTTGCGTTTATCGGCGTGAACATGTTCCTGAGTGGCCTGCACAGCTACGGAACCTTGTAGGCACCCACTGGCTCCAAAAATGCGGAATGCCTGTAACCAAAATGGATTCCGGTACGAACTAAGGTAGGTACCTGCCTGGGGCTTGACTGCCGTCTGTTGCGGTGCCGGTGCGCAGTGCTGAATCCATCGGGTGGTTTTTTGCGTACACTGTTGAAGAGCGGCCGTGCCATGGCCCAACCAAGGAGCTTCTTATGCTGATCAAGACCCCACGCGACGGTTTTACCCACCCTGTGCCCAGCGACATCACGCCGCGTGCTGTTTACGAGGGCCGGCGCGACCTGATGAAGCTGCTGGCCGGTGGTGTTGCCGGTGCCTCCCTGGCCGGTTGGGCAGGCCGTGAGGCCATGGCACAAACCACCCGCCCCAACAAGCTGGCCGCATTGCCCGGTGCCAAGTCCGCCGTGGCGGGCGCGGTGGTGATGGACAAGGTCACCGACTACAAAGACGCCAGCAGCTACAACAACTTCTACGAGTTCGGCACCGACAAGGGTGACCCGGTAAAGAACGCCCACACCCTGAAGACCACACCCTGGACGGTCGAGATCGAAGGCCTGGTCAAGAAGCCCGGCAAATACACGCTGGAAGACCTGCTCAAGCTCAGCGCGCAGGAAGAGCGTATCTACCGCCTGCGCTGTGTCGAAGGCTGGTCGATGGTGGTGCCGTGGGTGGGTTACTCGCTGGCTGAACTCATCAAACGCGTCGAACCATTGGGCAGCGCCAAATACGTCGAATTCCTGACCCTGGCCGACCCCAAGACCATGCCCTTCGTCGGCTCCGCCGTACTCGACTGGCCGTATGCCGAAGGCCTGCGCATGGACGAAGCCATGCACCCGCTGACGCTGCTGAC
>JAGOEY010000081.1:0-3678 GCA_017997515.1 Burkholderiaceae bacterium
CAGCTCGCGCAGGTCGCGGGCAAAACCTTCCAGGTCGGCCTCGATGCGGCCGATCACGCGGCCAAACACGTTGTAGGCCAGCACGGCGGGAATAGCGACCGCCAGGCCCGCGGCAGTCATGATCAGCGCCTCACCCACGGGGCCGGACACTTTGTCGATGGTGATTTGCCCGGCTGCCGCCATGCCGACGAGGGCGTGGTAAATGCCCCAGACGGTGCCCAGCAGGCCCACAAACGGCGCGGTGGAACCGACAGTGGCCAGCAACACCTGGCCAAACTGCAATTTGTCGAGCACAGTGTGTAAAGCATTGCGCAGTACACGCGTCAGCTGCTGCGAGCGGTCTGCTGCACCCGCCAGGGAACCGGCCCAGGCACCATTTGCTCCACTTTTGGTAGCAACAAGCAAAGGCAGGACAAGCGCTGAGCGGTCAAAAGCCTTGATATTTTGTTCGGCATCCGCCACCGAGGCGGCCTGCCAGAAAGCGGCCGTGCTGCGCGCCACGTCACCCCCAGCGCGGCGCAGCAGCCAGGCTTTCCACACAATCACGACCCAGCTGGCCACCGACATACACAGCAGCAGCAGCGCCACGGCACGGGTGATGGCATCACCCTGTTGCAGAAACTGGAGGCCGGCCATGGGATGCGTGCGAAACGCGTTACTTGAGGCCCAACACGTCGAACATGTCGAACAGGCCGGTCTTCTTGTCCGCCAGGAACCGCACCGCGCGCAGGCTGCCCTGGGCGTAGGTGGTGCGGCTGGACGACTTGTGTGAAATCTCGATGCGTTCACCCGTACCGGCAAACAGCACGGTGTGGTCACCCACGATGTCACCGCCACGGATGGTGGCAAAACCGATGCTCGACGGGTCACGCTCGCCGGTGATGCCGTACCGCTCGTACACCGCGCAATCCTTGAGGTCGCGGCCCAGCGCGTCGGCAATCACTTCACCCATCTTGAGCGCGGTGCCCGAGGGTGCATCGATCTTGTGGCGGTGGTGGGCTTCGACGATTTCGATGTCGTAACCGGTGGACATGGCCTTGGCAGCCATCTCCAGCAGCTTGAGGGTGACGTTCACACCCACACTCATATTGGGGGCCATCATGATGGCGATGTGCTGCGCGATCTCGGCGATCTCGGCCTTCTGCGCGTCACTGAAACCCGTGGTGCCAATCACGGCATTCACACCCAATTGGCGGCACACCTGCAAATGGGCCAAGGTGCCTTCGGGGCGGGTGAAGTCGATCAGCACCTGCGCGGGCTGCAGGCCCTGCGCCAGGTCTGCGGTGACGGCAACACCACTGGGCTGGCCCAGAAAGGCGGCAGCGTCGGTGCCGAGGAACGGGTTGCCTGCGATATCAAGGGCCCCAGCCAGCACACAGTCGTCCGCCGACTGGATGGCTTCGATCAGCATGTGGCCCATGCGGCCCGACGCACCGGCCACTGCCACGCGGTGTGGTGTGGAAGCTGTGGCCAGGGCGGAAGAGGACGGAGAAATATGCATGCCCATCACCGCGCCGTGCTTTCCAGCGGTGGGTAGATGGTGGGCGGTGGCTGCAAAACAGCAGGGGCTGCGGCCTTGGCGGCATCGGCTGCATTGGCGGCGGGTGCGAACTTCTGCAGGCTTTCCTGCGAGGCCTCCAGCACGGGCACTTTGCCCCCTTTGCGGCGGCCGTCGAGTGCATCCACAAACTCGGCCTCGCTGGGCATTTCGTCGCCTTCAAAACGGTCCAGCACATCGCCGTTAAAAAACACCACCAGCTTGCGTGCCTGTGGCTCCACACCCTGGCGCTTAAGGGTGAACACATAGTCCCAGCGGTCAGCGTGGAACAGGCTCACCACCAGGGGTGTGCCCAGAATGTCGCGCACCTGCTGGCGGCCCATACCGGGTTTGAGCGCCGCCACCTGCTCCTTGGAGACGAAGTTGCCCTGGACAATTTCCATCCGGTACGGCGTGATGGCGCTGGCCAATTGGTGGCTGGCACTGTCGAAGCTGCCGCAGGCGGCAAGGCTCAGACCGGTGGCAAGGCACGCGCCCCAAAGGGCACTACGGCGGAAGGACAAAAACATGGTGGAACCGTCTGGACGGGTGTGGCGATATGATCGGCCATTGTAGCGGCAGGGTGCCCAGCCAGGCCCTGTACACCCAAGGCAGAAAGACCTCCATGGCCAACATCGACGAACTCAAGAACACCGGCCTGAAAGCCACCCTCCCCCGCCTGAAGATTCTCGAAATCTTCCAAAAAGGCGAGTTGCGCCACATGACGGCGGAAGACGTGTTCCGTGTGCTGCTGATGGAGCAGTCTGACATTGGCCTGGCCACCGTGTACCGCGTGCTGACACAGTTTGAGCAGGCCAGCATCCTGACGCGCAGCAATTTCGAGAGCGGCAAGGCGGTGTACGAGTTGAACGAAGGCCACCACCACGACCATTTCATCTGTACGTCGTGCAACAAGGTGGAAGAGTTCTACGACGCCGAGATCGAAAAGCGCCAGCAACTGGTGGCCAAGTCCAAGGGCTGGGTGGTGCAAGACCATTCGATGGCGCTGTACGGCCAATGCGCCAGTTGCGCGGCCAAAGCCGCTGGACGGTAACACCCCCAGGCTTCGCTTCGCTCCCGCCGACCCCCTTGCAGGGGCGCTCCGTAGCGTGACATCCAAAAATCTGTAAGAGATCAATGCGAAAGTAAGCGGCGTCAGCCAACCGTTGCGCCTCGGCTGTCAGGACTCGTCGCGTTCCATGGCGCGGCGGTGGCGCTCTACGAAGTCCTGGTAGGTGTCGATACCACGCAGGTTCAGGATGGTGTTGCGCACCGCCGCCTCGACCAGCACGGCGATATTGCGGCCTGCGACCACCTGGATCACCACCTTGAGCACGGGCACACCCAACACGTCTTGCGTGAGCGGCTCATAGGGCAGGCGCTCGTATTCGTTTTCCAGCGTCTCTCGCCGCACCAGGTGCACGATGAGTTTGAGGCGCATCTTGCGGCGCACTGCCGTTTCGCCAAAGATCGCGCGGATGTCGAGCAGGCCGATGCCGCGCACTTCGAGCAGGTTTTGCAGCAACTCGGGGCATTTGCCTTCGATGGTGGTCTGGTTGATGCGAAACAGGTCCACAGCATCGTCGGCCACGAGGCCGTTGCCGCGCGAAATCAGCTCCAGGCCGAGTTCACTTTTGCCCAGGCCCGATTCACCGGTAATCATCACGCCCAGGCCCAGAATGTCCATGAATACACCGTGCATGCTGGTGCGGTCGGCAAAGTGTTTGGACAGGTAGGCGCGTAACACGTCGATGACAAATGCGGCCGACTCATGGGTCGCAAACATCGGAATCTGCGCCCGTTCGCAGATCGACAACAAAGCATCGGGGGCCGTCTGGCCGTCCGCCAAAATCAGAACCGGGGGCTCCAGCTTAACGATACGGGCAATCCGCCGGGAACAGTCGTCGGCCGTGGAGTTGGTCAGGTAAGCGATTTCCCGCTCGCCCAAAATCTGCACGCGGTAGGGGTGGATGTAGTTGAGGTAGCCCACCAGATCGGCCCCGGAACGGGCGGCAGACACCACCAGCTCGTCAAACCGCCGCTCGGACGCGCCTAACCCGGCAACCCACTCCCAGCGCAGCGTGGCGCGGAACTCTTCAAACAGGGCATCGGCACTGACAACGGTAGGTTTCATGGGCGGG
>JAGOEY010000081.1:3778-7281 GCA_017997515.1 Burkholderiaceae bacterium
GTGGACTTCCAGTCGGCGATCATGCTGTGTAACTCGGCAGCATCGGCACTGGACTTGATCTTTTCGCGCAAAGGAGCGTCACTCAGCAACTCGGCGATTTCGGACAGGATTTCAAGGTGTTTCTGGGTGGCCGCTTCGGGCACCAGCAGGAAGATCAGCAGCACCACAGGCTGTTCGTCCGGTGCATCAAATCCGATAGGAGAGGCCAGCTGAAACACCGCCGCCATGGGCGACTTCAGCCCTTTGATACGGCCATGCGGAATGGCCACACCATGGCCCAGGCCGGTGGAGCCCAGGCGCTCACGCGCAAACAGGCTGTCGGTCACCAGCGCTCGGCTCAGCCCATGCAAGCCTTCAAACAGAAGGCCTGCTTCTTCAAAAGCACGCTTCTTGCTTGTAGCGTCAAGACTGACAAGCACTTGGGCAGGAGGCAGGATGGACGCGAGACGGTTCATAGTGGTGAGAGCGGATTATGCACCCGGTTGCTGGTAAACCCCCGGGCTGCGCGGACCTTGGCCTGTCCTGCGCTTGTCGAAGGGGGCAACACGTGGACTGGCACAGCCAGTTCCGCAGTGTTTGCTGGAAGGGTGCTTGTGCTTCGCACTTTGCACAGGGGGCATTACCTACCCACGTTGCAGAAAAACAAAAGCCGCCAGAACATGGCGGCTGGGTGACTTGCAGACAGGGCCTACATCAGGCGCTTGGGCGCTTCGTGGCTGTGGTTCTGCAGTCGGTCTTTGTGGCGCACCACTTGGCGGTCGAGTTTGTCGACCAGTTCGTCCACAGCGGCATACATGTCGGCGTGGGAGCTTTCGGCGAACATGTCATTGCCTTTGACGTGCACATTACATTCGGCACGCTGGCGGCTCTGTTTTTCCTTCAGGTTTTCGACGGTGAGCAGGACTTTGACATCCACCACCTGGTCGAAGTGGCGGGTGATACGGTCCAGTTTGCTGGTCACATAGTTTCGCAGGGCGGGGGTGACATCGAGATGGTGACCACTGATCGTCAAGTTCATAGATAAGCCTCCTGGTACTTGCACTACTTACGGGTTGAAATGCCACCCCGTACGGGGCAGCGGAGCGAACGGTTTTCTCTGTAATGCGAGTCCACTATGCGCCTCAATCCAGCGAAGTGCAATCCCCTTATCCCTGATCCCAGCACAAGAAATGCAAGATTTTGAAAACACGGATGCCGAAGCCCAATTGACGGTTTAGCACGATCCGACGGGCTTAGTCGGCGGGTTTGAGAGGGGCCGAAACGGCCGGCCCGCTGTGCAAATCCAGCTTCCCCACCATCCAGAACGCCAGCAGGCTGGCGCAACTGCCCAGCACGGCGGCCATCCAGTAGTGTTCCACCATGCCGTGGGCGTCGCGCCGGATGATGAGCCCGCCCACAAAAGCAGCCAGCCCCATCGCGGCCGACTGAACCGCTGCGTTCAGGGTCATGAAAGTGCCGCGTAATTGCGGGTTGGCGGCGGACGTGAGGATGGCCATGCCGGGGATCATGCGGCCACTCATCAGCACAAAGAACAAGGTGGACACCAGCAGCGCGCCCCACAACGGCACATCGCGGAGCAGGGTGGTGGCCACCATCGGCACGATGACGGCCACAGCCAGCATGCGGTAGGTCTGCGCCTTGCCGCGCTGGTCTGTCATACGCCCCACGATACGGGCGGTGAACAGCGTGAACAGGCCGCCACACAGGTACAGGTAAGGGATCTGGTCGGCCGTCAAACCGGCGTTGGCCTGCATGTAAATGGTGATGTAGGGGATGACGGTGAAGCCCGCAAACATGGTGAGACCAGAGAACACAAACGCTTTCTGGTGGTTACGGTCTTGCAGCACTACGACGATGCCGCGCCAGGCAGAAGGCCGATCCGTGCGGTGCAGGTGCCCGTCCAGCACCGGCAGGGTGATGGCGGCAAACACCACCAGCACACCACACAGCGCTGCAATGCCAAAAAACGGCGCATGCCAACCCATGTGCGTGGCCATGAACAGGCCCAGTGGCACACCCGCCACGGTGGCCACAGAAAATGACGTCATCACGATGCCCATGGCCCGGCCCCGGCGCTCGAACGGGATCACGTCGCCCACAATGGTCTGGCACAACGCCGACAACACACCCCCAAACATCCCCGCCATGATGCGTGCCACCATCAGCGCGCCATAGGTGGGGGCCAAACCACAGGCCAATGTGGCCAGGGCAAACAGCACATACAGCACCAGCAGCAGCTTTTTGCGGCCAAAACGGTCGATGTAGGTGGACGCCAACAGGCCCGAAGCCCCGGCCGCCAGGGTGTAGGCCGACACCAGCAGGCCGAACTGGGCGTCGCTGATGGCAAACAGCTGGGTGAACTGCGGCCCCAGCGGCATCATGATCATGAAGTCGAGGATGTGGGTGAACTGGACGCCTGCGAGTGTCAGCAGCAGCCACAGCTCGCGGCGGGAGGCACGCAGAGGGGTCATGTCAATCGGGATTCGGTGAAGTGGGCGGTAGTGTGCCCGCAAGTCCATCGCCTTGCGCCTTGCAGGCGCATACAGCCTGCACGCGCCAGATGCTGCAGTGCCATAATTCCGGCTTTGTCTTTCTTGTTGGAGAACACTCCGTGGAAACCTACCCTAGTTGGTAGCTTTCGGCCCGCTGAACGCATCAGGGGGGTCGAAAGCGATCCCATCCCCGCCGCCAGATGCCGATATTTCACAGGGAGTGAGCCATGCTCAACATCTTCACGCTCGTCAATGGCCGTCTCTTTCAGGAAGAGATCGAGTCCCTTGAAGAACTGGCCCGGTTCCAGCCCATCTGGGTGGACCTGGAAGCCCCCACCCTCGAAGAGAAACGCTGGGTCAAGCAGTATTACGGCCTGTCCATCCCCGAAGACGCGATGGACGAGGACATCGAGGAATCCGCCCGCTTCTACGAAGAAGACAACGGCGAGATGCACATCCGCAGCGACTTTTTGATCGACGACGACGAAGAGCCACGCACGGTGCGGGTTGCTTTCATCCTGAACCAGCACAACGCCGACCTGAAAAGCCGGGGCGTGCTGTTCTCGATCCACGAGGAAGACCTGCCCGTGTTCCGTCTGGTGCGTATGCGTGCACGCCGCGCGCCGGGGCTGATCGAAGACGCGAAAGAAGTGCTGCTCAAACTCTTCGACGCCGATGCCGAATACTCCGCCGACACGCTGGAGAACATCTACGACGAGTTCAAGAAGGTGAGCACCCGGGTCTTGTCGGGCGACGTGACCGACGCGGTGGCTAACGAAGTGCTGGGCGCGATTGCCCGCCAGGAAGACCTGAACAGCCGCATCCGCCGCAACGCCATGGACACCCGCCGTGCGGTGAGTTTCATGATGCGCAGCAAGATGCTCAACGCCGAGCAGTTCGAGGAAGCGCGCCAGATCCTGCGCGACATCGAGTCGCTCGACAACCACACCGCGTTTTTGTTCGACAAGATCAACTTCCTGATGGACGCGACCGTCGGTTTCATCAACATCA
>JAGOEY010000009.1 GCA_017997515.1 Burkholderiaceae bacterium
CCATCGTGCCCGAGTTCGAGGCATTCAAGGCCTCGCTGGCCGCTGAGTTCAAGGGACTGCCCGAGGACACCACCGAAGAAAACATCCAGGCCCGCATCCGCGGTGTGATCCTGATGGCGCTGTCGAACAAGTTCGGCTCCATCGTGCTGACCACCGGCAACAAGAGTGAAATGGCCACCGGCTACTGCACCTTGTACGGCGACATGGCCGGGGGTTTTGCCGTCATCAAGGACGTGGCCAAAACCACCGTGTTTGCGTTGGCGCGCTGGCGCAACCTGAACGATCCGTACGGCACGGGGGCCAACCCCATTCCCGACCGCATCATCACCCGCCCGCCCAGCGCCGAGCTGCGGCCCGACCAGACCGACCAAGACAGCCTGCCGCCCTACGAGGTGCTGGACGCCATCATTGAGCGTTACATGGAGAACGACCAGGCTATCGACGACATCGTTGCTGCAGGGTTTCCGCGTGCCGATGTGGAGCGTGTGGTGCGCCTGATCCGCATCAACGAGTACAAAAGACGCCAGGCACCCGTAGGCATCCGGGTTACCCACCGAAGCTTCGGCAAGGATTGGCGTTACCCTATCACCAGCAAGTTTCGCGCTTGATTCCGCTCCGTCGGCATTCTTTCCACTTTTATTCCGCTTTAAACCCATGAAACAAATCACCGCCGTCATCAAACCATTCAAGCTCGAAGAAGTCCGCGAAGCACTCGCCGAATGTGGTGTGACCGGCCTGACCGTGACCGAAGTGAAGGGTTTTGGCCGCCAGAAAGGCCACACGGAGCTGTACCGCGGCGCGGAATACGTCGTGGACTTTCTGCCCAAGGTGAAGGTGGAAGTGGTCGTCAAGACCGAAGATGTGGACCGCTGCGTCGAAGCCATCGTGGCCGTAGCCCGCACCGGCAAGATCGGTGACGGCAAGATTTTTATCACCTCGGTGGAGCGTGTGGTGCGCATCCGCACGGGCGAAGAGGACGAAACCGCGATCTAGGCACACCCCCAGGCTGCGCGGACTTCGTTCCGCTTCCGCCTACCCCCTTGCAGGGGGCAACACCAGTGGACTGGCAGAGCCAGATCCACGGTGTTTGCTGGAAGGGCGCTTGTGCTGCGCACTTCGCTTTTGAAACTTACAGCTTGTCTTCCAGCGTGTTGGGTACTTTTTGTACACCTGCCGCTTGCACCACGGCGCGCATGAGGGGCTCGACGGCGGTGTCTGTTTTGAACAGGGTCATCTGTGCTTCGCTCATGAAGCCGGCGCGGACGCTGTTGGCCAGGAACACCAGCAGTGCGTCGTAGTAACCCGCCACGTTCAGCACACCAATGGCTTTGTCGTGGTAACGCAGCTGGCGCCAAGTCCAGACTTCAAACAGTTCTTCGAAGGTGCCAATGCCGCCGGGCAGGGCGATAAAGGCGTCGCTGCGGTCGGCCATCAGGGCTTTGCGCTCGTGCATCGTGTCCACCACGTGGAGTTCGTCGCAGTGGGTGTTGGCCTGTTCCAGGTCCACCAGCGCCTTCGGGATGATGCCGACCACACGGCCACCAGCGGCCTGTGTGGCCTCGGCCACGATACCCATCAGGCCATTGCGGCCACCACCATAGACCAGCTGGCCGCCGTGTTCACCAATCCACTGGCCCGTGGCGCGGGCGGCTTCGGCGTACACCGGGTCGTTGCCCGGGCGCGAGCCGCAGTAAACACAGACGGAAAAATTCGGTTTCATGCAAAAAATCTCTGGAACAGCGCCGCGGCCCAGACCCCGGCGCACAACAACAAACTGAGCAGCACCGCAGCGCTGCCCATGTCCTTGGCGCGTTTGGACAAGGCGTGCCACTCGGGGCCAATACGGTCAATCGCGGTTTCGATGCCGGTGTTGAGCAACTCCACCACCATCAGGATCACCACCGTGCCCGCCAGCAGTGCCACCTCAACCCAATTGCGGCCCAGCCACAGCGACGCGGGCAGCAGCACCATGGCGGCGATGGCCTCCTGGCGGAATGCAGTTTCGCCCCAGCCCGCCCGCAGACCGGCCAGCGAATACCCGGCGGCATGCCAGATGCGGTGCAGGCCGGTGCGGGTCTTCTGGGGGTTAACCGGGGAATTGGAAGGTGGGGGCGTTGCCACGTCTCAACCCTTCCTGGGGGGTGGAGGGGCAACGGAGACAAGCCTCGTACCCGCCCAGGCGTCATGCCAGAACTGGCGTTGCGGGTGAAAGCGGCTCAGCAGCGCCCACACCAGCACCCAGCCGAAGGTGATGACGGCAATTTCGCCGCCCGGCAACCCAAAGGGCGCAGACACGGCCAGCGGAGGCAGCAGCCAGATCCAGCTCAGCGCATACCGCAGCAGCGCGCGCGGCTGTGACACGGACGCACCATGGCGGTCCACCAGGCGGATATGCCAGGTTTTCATGGCCAGGGTCTGGCCTTTGGACCAGAACCAGGTGAAGTAGATACCAAACACCACAAACAGGAAGGCCTGTAATGCGTGGCGGTTGTCCATGGCGTTGCGTGTCTGGCTCAGGGTGCCAAACAGATAACCGGCGATGAACACCACACCAAACATCAACATGCCTTCGTACATCCAGCAGCTCATCCGGCGGCGGAGGTTGGGTGCTATCAAATGTGTTGCACCTTGCGTCCGGCTGGCGGGCGCTGGAGGCAATTTTTGTGTTGAAGATGGGAAATCGGAGGGCATGGAGCGGTGGCAGGGCTCAGGCGCTTGCTGCGCAGGCCGTGAAAAAAGGGATGCGGTATTGTGCCTGCGCCTGGGGTGGGCTTCTGCCGGGCCACACTGAGCCGGTCAGTCGCGTGGCTGTTTGACCTACCGGTATCAGAGTTTGCGGGCGTCGGTGGCGGGCGGAACCGGTGGCAGCAAGGTGCGGCTGGCCGGGGTGTTGTTGCCGTCTTTCGTGACGGCTGGTTTGGGTGGCACCACCACCATTTTTTGCGGTGCAACAGGTTTGATGGCGATGGCCGCCCCGGCTGGCTTTGTGCTTGCGCCGGCGGCCAGTTTCTGCTTTTCTTCCGCGCTCAGCGCCTGGTAGGCCTCCCACTGGGCCTTTTTGTCGTCCGGCGCGAGTTTGTTGGTTTCGGCAAAGTTCAGCCGGGCCTGGTTGCGTTGCTGCACGCTCAGCGCAGCCCAGTCGGTCATGCGGCTGTGCAGCTTTTCCTGCTCGGGCGCGGGCAGCTTGTGGAAGTTCTGCGACAGGGTGATCCACTTGCGGCGCTGCTGTTCGCTAATTTCAGTCCAGCGTCCTGCCAATGGGCCCAAAGCCTGCTGTTGGGATGGTGTGAGCTCGGTCCAGGCAGGGCGTGCGGCCAGGGCGGCTGCACTGAGTGGTTTCGGCGGCGCAACGGTAATGGCTTTGGGGGCCACGGGGGCAGGTGGGGCGACCACCATGGGTTCGGTGGGCACCTGTTCCCGAACAGCGCTGGGTGGCGCGGGGGGGGCGATGGGCGTTGTGGGCAGTGCTGCAGGGGCGCTTGTGGCACTGGCGGCCATACCGGGGACTGCAGCAGCCGCAGGGTCGGTTTCTGCTTGCGCGGCGGGAAGAAGCAGGCACAACACGGCAGCGCGCATGGGCCAGACAGACCGCATCGGAGCGGGGGAGTTCTTCACGGAGCGCATGCAGTCGGTGTCTCTCGGTATCTCTTAATGGGTTTCGCTGTGGCTGGTCTTGAGAAACTGCACAAAGCCGGGGTCGGCGTACGCGTCGGGCGGCAGGTCGTCGGTCAGCAGGGCAGCGTCCACTTCGGCAAGTTCGGTCAGGCGGTCGTCGTCCTGGATGATGTTGATGGCTACCAAGCCTGCCACCAGCGCAATCAGGGGCAGGGCGGAAGCAAATTGGCGCCACAGGCTGAAACCGCCACCGCCGCCCAGAGTCAGTGTGGCGGAGTTGCCGGAGGTGGCGACCGCCGGGGCGGTTTGCAGGGAAAGCACCTTGCGTTTGGCCAGGGCCTGCATCCGGGCCGCACGCAGCCGCTCCGAGATGTCATAAGGCAATTCACCCGTGCTGGCCGTGAGGCGCTGGGTGATGTGGCGTGCGTACTGCTGTTGCAGCGCTTCGCTCCGGTGGTGGTCTGGCTTGTTCATGCTTGTATTCCCTTTGCCGCCAGTGCCCGGCTGAGCGCGTGAACCGCCCGGGAGCAGTGTGTTTTGACGCTGCCTTCCGAGCAGCCCATGGCTGCTGCCGTCTCTGCGACGTTCATGTCTTCCCAGTAACGCATCAAGAAGGCTTCCCGTTGACGTGCGGGCAAAGCCTGGATCTCGATTTCGATCTCATGCAATATCTGCGCCCGCCGTGTGCTGTCTTCTGCGCTCTCTGAGCCTTCTGCACTCATTAAAGTTTCAAGAATGTCGAAATTACCGTCTTCTCCGGCCACTTCGAAGTCACTCATGTTGGAAAACAGGGCATTGCGGGTTTTCTGGCGCCGGAACCAGTCAAGGGTGCAGTTCGACAGGATGCGCTGGAACAGCATGGGCAGCTCTTCCGGGGGCTTGTCACCGTAGTGTTCGGCCAGTTTCATCATGCTGTCCTGCACGATGTCGAGCGCTGCTTCGTCGTTGCGGACGTGGTAGACCGAGCGCTTGAATGCGCGTTTTTCCACACCCTTGAGGAAGTCGGAGAGTTCTTGTTCGGTTGCCAAGAGAAGAGTGTGGCCTGGGGTTCAGCCGTGTGTGGGATGTTGTGTGGTTTTTGCGTGGACAAGCGTGCTTTTTTGCACGTTTTCGGGGCGGATTATGGCACTCCCATTTAGATTTTTGGGGTGGCCTCGGGTTTCTGCGGGGCGTAATGCCATAATCCGCGTTGCAATTCAAAAAAGCAAACGGGTCACGGTCCGGCGAAGCAAGCTATCTCGCTCATGTCCATGGTCCAAAGTTTCAACACGGCCTCACAAGGGCGCAGTGAAGAAGCACCCAAGGTTTTTCGTCAGAGAAATTCACAAAGGTTCATCATGGAAATCACCAAAGCCGAAATCGCTTCGGCAGCAGCAGCCGTCCCCCCGTCCGCAGAACCGCAGGACCTTCGCGGGGCCGAAATTCTCGTCAAGTCTTTACAGGCTGAAAACGTCCAGTACATCTGGGGTTACCCAGGCGGCGCTGTCCTGCACATCTACGACGCGTTCTACAAACAAGACACCATCCAGCATGTGCTGGTGCGCCATGAACAGGCCGCCGTCCACGCCGCCGACGGGTACGCCCGTGCCACGGGTGAAGTGGGTGTGGCGCTGGTCACGTCCGGCCCCGGGCTGACCAATGCCGTGACCGGCATTGCGACGGCCTACATGGACAGCATTCCGCTGGTGATCATCAGCGGCCAGACATCGGTTGCCGCGATCGGCACCGATGCGTTCCAGGAATGTGACACCGTGGGTATCACGCGCCCCATCGTCAAGCACAACTTCCTGGTCAAGGATGTGCGCCAGATGGCCGAGACGCTGAAAAAAGCCTTCCACATCGCCCGCACCGGCCGGCCCGGCCCGGTGGTGGTGGACATCCCGAAGGACGTGTCCTTCAACAAGACCAGCTACACCGGCCACCCCAAAACGGTGGAAATGCGTTCTTACAACCCGGTGCGCAAGGGCCACGGCGGCCAGATCCGCAAGGCGCTGCAGCTGCTGATGGCGGCCAAGCGGCCCTATATCTACACCGGTGGTGGTGTGTTGCTGAGCAACGCCTCCAATGAACTCCGGACCCTGGTGGACATGCTGGGTTACCCGGTCACCAATACGCTGATGGGCCTGGGCGCTTACCCTGCGTCGGACCGCAAGTTCCTGGGTATGCTGGGCATGCACGGCACGGTCGAAGCCAACAACACCATGCAGCATTGCGACGTGCTGCTGGCCGTGGGCGCACGTTTTGACGACCGGGTGATCGGCAACGTCAAACACTTCGCCCAGAACGAACGCAAGATCATCCATATCGACATCGACCCGTCGAGCATCTCCAAACGCGTGCGGGTGGATGTACCGATCGTTGGTGACGTGAAAGACGTGTTGACCGAGCTGATTGCGATGATCAAGGAGTCGGGCCTGAAGCCCGACACCAACGCCTTGGGCGGCTGGTGGGACACCATCGAAGGCTGGCGTAGCCGCGACTGCATGAAGTACAGCCTGGGCAGTGGCGACGTGATCAAGCCCCAGTACGTGGTTGAAACGCTTTGGAACATGACCAAGGACGCCGACACCTACATCACGTCCGACGTGGGCCAGCACCAGATGTGGGCTGCGCAGTACTACAAGTTTGACGAGCCACGCCGCTGGATCAACTCCGGTGGCCTGGGCACCATGGGTGTGGGTATTCCCTACGCCATGGGCATCAAGCTGGCCAAGCCTGAGTCCGAGGTGTTCTGTATCACGGGCGAAGGTTCGGTGCAGATGAACATCCAGGAACTCTCGACCTGCCTGCAGTACAACACGCCGATCAAGATCTGCTCGCTCAACAACCGCTACCTCGGCATGGTGCGGCAGTGGCAGCAGATCGACTACGAAGGCCGCTACAGCAGCAGCTACATGGACGCCTTGCCCAATTTCGTGAAACTCGCCGAGGCCTATGGCCACGTCGGCATGCTGATCGAAAAGCCGCAGGACGTGGAGCCCGCGCTGCGCGAGGCGCGCAAGCTCAAGGACCGCACAGTGTTCATGGACTTCCGCACCGACCCGACGGAGAACGTGTTCCCCATGGTGCAGTCCGGCAAGGGCATCACCGAAATGCTGCTCGGCCCCGGAGATTTATAAGTAAATTGGCAGTTTGCGCAGGCCAGGTCTGCGCCAGCAGCTATCTTTTTTAACATCGACTCTCCGCAGTCTCAGCTACGCGCCCCTCCCAGAGATACCGTGGAACCGGCTCCGCCGGGCCACTGGTATCGCCCCCTGCAAGGGGGTTGGCGAGAGCGTAGCGAAGCCTGGGGGTGAGTCAAAACCTTGACGAATCTATTGTCTGCCGAGCCCGTGTATTACCGTACACGGGGGAGGGCAGCGAAAAGAGGAATCTTTCATTTATGAAACACATCATTGCTGTCTTGCTGGAAAACGAGCCCGGTGCGCTTTCCCGCGTTGTGGGCCTGTTCTCGGCCCGTGGCTACAACATCGAGAGCCTGACCGTTGCGCCAACCGAGGACTCGAGCCTCTCGCGCATGACCATCCAGACCACAGGCTCTGACGACGTCATCGAGCAGATCACAAAACACCTGAACCGGCTGATTGAAGTCGTCAAGGTGGTGGACCTGACCGAAGGTGCCTATACCGAGCGTGAACTGATGATGGTCAAGGTGCGTGCGGTGGGCAAGGAACGCGAGGAAATGATGCGGATGGCCGAGATCTTCCGCGGCCGCATCATCGACGTGACCGACAAGAGTTACACCATTGAACTCACCGGTGACCAAGCCAAGAACGACGCGTTCCTGCACGCGATCGAACGTTCGGCCATTCTGGAGACGGTGCGCACCGGCGCCAGCGGCATTGGCCGGGGTGAGAGAATACTGCGCATTTGATTTTGAACATCCGGGCGCGTTTTGACGGGCTCAACACGACCGGATCCCTGGTGCGGCGGCTTTTTCCGAGCATTCGCCCCGAGCCTGTCCTAGGGCGTTTTCGCCAATCCAACGACTTATACATACGGAGTACAGCATGAAGGTTTTTTACGACAAGGACTGCGATCTGAGCCTCATCAAGGGCAAGACCGTCACCATCATCGGCTACGGCTCGCAAGGCCACGCACACGCACAGAACCTGAACGACAGCGGCGTTAACGTCCTGGTCGGTCTGCGCAAAGGTGGCGCTTCCTGGTCCAAGGTCGAGAAGGCTGGCTTGAAGGTCGCTGAAGTCGCCGACGCCGTGAAGGCCGCTGACGTGGTCATGATCCTGCTGCCCGACGAGCAGATCGCCACCGTCTACAAGAACGACGTGGCTCCCCACATCAAACAAGGCGCGTCGCTGGTGTTCGCACACGGCTTCAACGTGCACTACGGCTTTGTGCAGCCCCGCGAAGACCTCGACGTCTGGATGGTCGCTCCCAAGGCACCAGGCCACACTGTGCGCGGCACTTACACCCAGGGTGGCGGCGTGCCCCACCTCGTGGCTGTGCACCAGGACAAGAGCGGCAAGGCCCGCGACCTGGCACTGAGCTATGCGATGGCCAACGGTGGCGGCAAGGCCGGCATCATTGAAACCAACTTCCGCGAAGAAACCGAAACCGACCTGTTCGGTGAACAAGCCGTTCTGTGCGGCGGTACGGTTGAGCTGATCAAGGCTGGTTTCGAAACGCTGGTGGAAGCCGGCTACGCGCCTGAAATGGCCTACTTCGAATGCCTGCACGAACTCAAGCTGATCGTCGACCTGATCTATGAAGGCGGCATCGCCAACATGAACTACTCGATCTCGAACAACGCCGAATACGGCGAGTACGTGACCGGCCCCCGCATCGTGACCGAAGACACCAAGAAGGCCATGAAGGCTGTCCTGAAGGACATCCAGACCGGCGAATACGCCAAGAGCTTTGTGCTCGAAGCCGTTGCGGGCCAGCCCGTGCTGATCAGCCGCCGCCGTCTGAACGCCGAGCACCAGATCGAAGTGGTCGGTGCCCAGCTGCGCAAGATGATGCCCTGGATCATGAAGAACAAGCTGGTTGACCAGACCAAAAACTGATCGTCTTTGCGGTCTGCCGCAATGTGAAGGGGGCGCCAACAGCGCCTTCTTCGCGCCCCAAAAGCCACCCTTTGCGGTGGCTCTTTTTTTGCCGGTGCGTCAAAGGCCTGCACTACACTGCCCGCTGCGCAAATCTTGTATGGTTTGCTGTTGAATTGATAGCTAAGTGCGCCCTTTGAATGGGCGTTGGAGGTCATTTTTATGCAAAATTTTGATAAGAATTCTGCCCCGCTGGACGGGCAGGTTCTGACGCGCAAGCGGCGCAAAGGTATTTACATCCTGCCGAACCTGTTCACGCTGGCCGCATTGTTTGGCGGTTTTTACGCGGTCGTGATGGCCATGAACGGGCGTTTTGACCTGGCGGCAGTGGGTGTGTTCTGCGCCATGGTGCTCGACAGTCTGGATGGCCGTGTGGCCCGCATGACGAATACCCAAAGTGCGTTTGGCGAGCAGATGGACTCGCTGTCCGACATGGTGTCGTTTGGCGCTGCGCCCGCACTGATTGCCTACGAGTGGGCGCTTCGGGGGCTTGGTCGCTGGGGCTGGATCGCAGCCTTCGTGTACTGCGCGTGTGCCGCATTGCGGCTGGCACGTTTCAACGTAAATACGGGTGTGGTGGACAAGCGTTTCTTCCAGGGCCTGCCTTCGCCCGCCGCAGCGGCGCTGGTGGCCGGCTTTATCTGGCTCATGACCGAGATTGGCGTACGGGGTGAAGACCTGGAGTGGCTCAGCTGGAAACAGATCACCTGGACCATGTTTGTGGTCACGCTGTATTCGGGCCTGACCATGGTGACCAATGTGCCGTTCTACAGCTTCAAGGACGTGCAGATGAAGAAGAGTGTGCCGTTTGTGGTGATTGTGCTGATCGCGCTGGTGATCGCCATCATCAACATCCATCCGCCCATCGTGCTGTTCAGTGTGTTTGTGATTTATGGCCTGAGCGGTTATGCGGTCTATGGCTGGCGCCGGGCGAAGGGTCAGCAGACCAGCCTCATCAGCACCTCCACCGATGAGCCGGACGAACGGGGACTGCACCGTTAAAAACCTGTTGTTTCGCGCCCGCACTGCGGACAAGCCCGTAGCTGCATGCTGAAAACTTGTGCTACATTGACGCCCATGTACCAAATTTCGCTGTCCCTACTGCTATCCACCCACGGGCGGAGACGGTAGCGTACGCGTACACCTCACTCACGGCCCGTTTGCACCAGCAGCGGGCCGTTTTTTATTGCGTTGCTGGTTTCTTTCTTTTAACCACCGAGAAGCATCACCATGTTGACCCAGCCTTCCACCAAATACCGCGCCTTCGCCCCGATCGCCTTGCCCAACCGCACATGGCCTGATGCCGTGTTGACCAAGGCACCGATCTGGCTGTCGACCGACCTGCGTGATGGCAACCAGGCGCTGGTCGAGCCGATGGACATTGACCGCAAGATGCGTATGTTCGAGCAGCTCGTCGCTATCGGGTTCAAGGAAATCGAGGTGGGATTCCCGTCGGCCTCGCAGGTTGAATTTGATTTCGTGCGCAAGCTGATTGACGAAGACCGCATCCCCGACGACGTGACGATCCAGGTGCTCACGCAGGCTCGCGACCACCTCATCACGCGCACCTTCGAATCGCTGCAAGGTGCGCCACGCGCCATCGTGCACCTCTACAACGCCGTAGCGCCCGTGATGCGCAAGGTGGTGCTGGGCATGGACGAGGACCAGATCGTTGAACTCGCCGTCACACACGCCGCCATGTTCAAGGAATGTGCCGCCCAGCAGCCCGCCACACACTGGACCTTTCAGTATTCGCCCGAGATGTTCTCCGGCACCGACCTCGCTTTCTCCAAGCGTGTGGTGGATGCGGTTACCGCGGTCTGGGCACCCACACCCGCGCACAAATGCATCATCAATTTGCCATCGACGGTGGAGCATTCAACGCCCAACGTGTTCGCCGACATGATCGAGTGGATGCACCGGCACCTTGACCGGCGCGATGCCATCGTGCTCTCGGTACACCCGCACAACGACCGGGGCACCGGCACGGCAGCGGGTGAATTCGCGGTCATGGCGGGCGCTGATCGCCTCGAAGGCTGCCTGTTCGGCAACGGTGAGCGCACCGGCAACCTCGACCTCGTCAACGTTGCGCTGAACCTGTACACGCAAGGTGTTGCGCCCGGGCTGGACTTCTCCCACATCGACGACGTGCGCGCCACGGTCGAACATTGCAACCAGATCGCGGTGCACCCGCGCCATCCGTACGTGGGTGACCTGGTCTACACCTCGTTCTCGGGCTCACACCAGGACGCGATCAAGAAAGCGTTTACGGCGCGCAAGGACGGCGATATCTGGGACATGCCTTATCTGCCCATCGACCCGAAGGACGTGGGACGCAGTTACGAAGCCGTGATCCGCGTCAACAGCCAGTCCGGCAAGGGTGGCATGGCCTACCTGCTCGAAAGTGAATACGGCATCGAAATGCCACGCCGTCTGCAGATGGAATTCATGCAGGCCGTGCAGCGTGTGATGGACGTGGCCGGCAAGGAGCTTACGGCCGCCGACCTCTACGCGCTGTTTGAACGCGAGTACGGTTTAAAGACGGTCCAGGCTTTGCAGCACCGGGTGCTGGAAGAGCAGGGCGAAGGCAGCAATGCGTCGGTGGTCTTGCGGGGTGATTTGCCCTGGCTGGGTGAAACCCGCGCCATCGAAGGCCGTGGCAATGGGCCGATTGATGCGTTTATCCATGCGCTGTCCGAAGCCACGGGCCATTCCGTGCGTGTGCTGGACTACCACCAGCATGCGATTGGTGCCGGTGCCGACGCCCAAGCGGCTGCCTACTTGGAGTTGCGTGTGGACGAGTCGCAGACGCTGTTTGGTGTGGGTGTGGATGCCGACATCATTTCGGCATCCCTCAAGGCCATTGTGTCGGGCCTGGAGCGCGCCCGGGCACAAGGTTTGCGAAGTGTAGAAACCAAGGCCACCGAGCTGGCATGATCCTGCCCCGGTGATGTGATATTGCAAAACAGGAGATCCACGATGGCCGACAAACTGATCATTTTTGACACCACCTTGCGTGACGGCGAACAGTCGCCCGGCGCGTCCATGACCAAGGACGAAAAGCTGCGTATTGCGCGCCAGCTGGAACGCCTGAAGGTGGACGTGATTGAGGCCGGTTTTGCAGCCAGCTCGAATGGTGACTTTGAAGCCGTGCAGCAGATTGCCAACGCCATCAAGGACTCCACTATCTGCTCGCTGTCGCGTGCCAACGACCGTGACATTGCACGTGCCGCTGAGGCTCTGAAGGGCGCGAACAGTGCGCGTATCCACACCTTCATCGCCACTTCTGCGCTGCACATGGAAAAGAAGCTGCGCATGACCCCTGAACAGGTGCTGGAGCAGGCCATCCAGTCGGTGCGTTTTGCGCGCAACCTGGTGGGCGACATCGAGTTCAGCCCCGAAGACGGTTACCGCAGCGATCCGGACTTCCTGTGCCGCGTGATCGAGGCCGTGATTGCCGAAGGTGCCACCACGATCAACGTGCCCGACACCGTGGGGTACGCCATTCCCGAGCTGTACGGCAACTTCATCAAGACACTGCGGGAGCGTGTCCCGAACAGTGACAAAGCGATCTGGTCTGTGCACTGCCACAACGACCTGGGTATGGCGGTGGCCAATTCGCTGGCGGGTGTGAAGATTGGCGGCGCACGCCAGGTGGAGTGCACCATCAACGGCCTGGGTGAGCGCGCGGGCAATTGTTCACTCGAAGAAGTGGTGATGGCCGTGAAGACCCGCCGTGACTATTTTGGTCTGGACATGAACATCGACCCGCAGCATATTCTTGCGGCCAGCCGTATGGTGAGCCAGACCACGGGTTTTGTGGTGCAACCCAACAAGGCGGTGGTGGGTGCCAACGCGTTTGCCCATGCCTCCGGCATCCACCAGGACGGCGTGCTCAAAGCGCGTGACACCTACGAAATCATGCGTGCCGAAGACGTGGGTTGGAGCAACAACAAAATTGTGTTGGGCAAACTCAGTGGGCGGAATGCCTTCAAACAACGCCTGCAGGAGCTGGGCGTGAGTTTGGAAAGTGAAGGCGAAACCAACGCCGCTTTTGCGCGTTTCAAAGAGCTGGCCGACCGCAAAAGCGAGATTTTTGACGAGGACATCCTGGCCCTGGTCAGTGACGAAGCGGCTGCGGGCAGCAGCGAGCAGTACGGCTTTGTGTCCCTGTCGCAGCACAGCGAAACGGGTGAACGCCCGCAGGCAACGGTGGTTTTTACGGTGGCGGACAAGGAAGTCACCGGCACATCCGACGGGAATGGCCCAGTGGACGCTTCCCTGAAAGCCATTGAATCTCATGTGCAGAGTGGGGCTGAAATGGTGCTGTATTCCGTCAATGCCATCAGTGGCTCGACCGAAAGCCAGGGCGAAGTGACGGTGCGGCTGCAAAACAGCGGGCGGGTGGTGAATGGGGTGGGGGCTGACCCTGACATCGTCGTTGCGTCAGCCAAAGCCTACCTCAGTGCACTCAATAAGTTACAAAGTAAAGCAGAGCGTGTGGCCGCCCAAGGGTAGTGGCTGAATCTATAATTTCCACATTGGATTAGAAAAGTCGTGCAAGTTATTGATCTTGCGCGACTTTTTCTATTTGTGTATATTGACGACTGCTTTGTTCCTCGCTGGAGATTAATTAAATGGCCATACACAAATACCGCGCATTTCACAAGGTGTTACAGGTGTTTGTCGTTTGTATGGGCATCAGCCTCATGGCGGGGCACGCTTCCCATGCTGCGGAGCGTAAAAAGGCGGTTGTCAAAGTCCAAAAAACCAGAGCAGCCAGTGCCAGCAAACCCGTTGCCCAACGGGCGGCCTCCAAGGCAAAACCCACTGCTGTTGCGCGTTCTTCGCGTTCTGTGGTGGTCTCCAAATCCAAAAGTAATAGCCGCGTGGTGGCTTCGTCCAAACGCAGCGCAGTGGTCAAGGCCGCCTACACACCTCCTGCACGGCCCACTTTTGGGCAAATTGCCGGCCTGCACGGTGCGCACGACCCACTGGATCTGAAGTCGAGTGTGGCTTATGTGATTGACCAGGACACGCATGAAGTTTTGCTCAGCAAGAACGACCATGCCGTGTTGCCGATTGCATCCTTGACCAAACTGATGACAGGTGTGCTCGTCAGCGAGGCGCGTTTGCCGATGGAAGAAATGGTCACCATCACTCAGGACGATGTGGACACCGAAAAAGGCAGCCGCTCGCGGCTGACCGTTGGCACCACGCTGACACGTGGCGAAATGTTGCACTTGGCGCTGATGTCCAGCGAAAACCGTGCAGCCCATGCGCTGGGCCGCACCTACCCTGGTGGACTGGACAACTTTGTCAACCTGATGAATGCCAAGGCCAAAATGCTGGGAATGGCTGACACGCGTTATGTCGAGCCGACGGGCCTGTCCAGCAAAAACCAATCCAGCGCACGTGACCTGGCGATTCTGGTGGACGCCGCCCACCGCGACACGCGCCTGCGTGAACTGTCCACATCGCCCAGCTACACCGTGGACGTGGGTGCACGCACGCTGCAGTACAACAACACCAACCGCCTGGTGCACAACCCGCTGTGGGACATTGGCCTGCAAAAAACCGGCTACATCTCGGAAGCTGGCCAGTGCCTCGTAATGCAGGCCAAGGTGGCTGGGCGCAAGCTGATCATGGTGTTTTTGGACTCCAGCGGCAAGCTAAGCCGACTGGGGGACGCCGAACGGGTGCGCCGCTGGGTTGAGGCCACGCCGGTCACCAGCCCTCTGGGCAAGCCCGTGGCCCAAGGCCGTTCGGGCCTGGAACTGTCAGCGGTCGCGGCCGACTTTGTAGCCAAGAGCCATTGATATTTCGTTGGCTGTGGCTTCCAGCTTGGGGAGCCAGCCTTCGTCCAGCCGGTCAGCAGGGGCCGAAATAGACAGCCCTGCCACCAGCTCACTCTGGTTGTCATAAATGCCTGCTGCCATGCAGCGCACACCTAGTTCCAGTTCTTCGTTGTCCCGCGCAATGCCGTATTGGCGCGCCTTGGACAGCTCTCGCTCCAGAATGGGCAACTGCGTGATGCTGTTGCGCGTCTGGCCCGACAGGCCGGTGCGGGTGGCGTAGGCCCGCACACGCTGCGGGTCGTCCATGGCCAGAAACAGTTTGCCAACCGATGTGAGGTGCAGGGGCGCACGGCCTCCAATGGCACGCACCACCTGCATGCCTGAGCGTTCACTGTAGGCACGCTCCACGTACACAATCTCGTCGCCTTGGCGCATGCTGAGGTTGACGGGTTGCTGGATGAGCTTGTGCAGTTCACGCATCGGCACCAGCGCTGCATCACGCACACTCAGGCGCGCCTTGACCAGGTTGCCCAGTTCGAGTAGGCGCATACCCAGGCGGTAGCTGCCGGTTTCGGGGCGCTCCACATAACGCCCCACGGTCAGGTCATTCAGGATGCGGTGGGTGGTGGAGGGGTGGAGACCTGTTTTCTCACTGATCTCCTTGAGCGACATGGCTTCCTCGCGGGAGGCCAGGACATCGATCAGTTGAAAGATGCGTTCAATCACCTGAACGCTGGGAGTCGTCGGTACGCTGTGGTCGTTTGTCCGCATGTGCTGCCCTTGTAGCTGTATGCGCTTATTTTATCTGGTGAAATGAAGTAGCACCGTGCGGAGGGATCTACCGGTTGTTCTGCAAGACCCACTCTCCGCCCTCAAGCCGCTCATGGGGGCCAAACCGTGCCTTGTAATTCATCTTGGCGCTGGCCTCGATCCAGTAGCCCAGATAAACATACGGCAGGTGCATGGTGCGGGCCTGCTCAATCTGCCATAACACGCAGAACGTGCCATAACTGGCACCCGCGTCGGGTGCATAAAAGGTGTACACCGCCGAAATACCGTCGTTCAGCACATCCAGGATCGACACCATTTTGAGTGTGCCGGGGCTGCCGTCCTCCAGGGTTTCTCTGAACTCGACCATACGTGAGTTGACGCGGCTTTGCAGCAGGAATTGGGTGTACTGGTCCACGCTGTCGTGGTCCATGCCGCCGCCCGCGTGGCGGCTGTTCTGGTAATGCAGGTACAGCTGGTAGTGCTCTGGTGAAAAGCCCAGCTTCAGCACCCGTGTCTGCAATTGCCCGTGTTGGCGCCAGGCGCGTTTCTGGCTTCTGTCGGGGGCAAAGTCGTGCGTCAGCACGCGCAACGGGACACAGGCGTGGCAACCGTCGCAGTACGGGCGGTAGGTGAACATGCCGCTGCGGCGGAAGCCCTGTTCCACCAGCCGCGAATACGCGTCGTTCTGGATCAGGTGGCTGGGGGTGGCGACCTGCGAGCGCGCCTGCCTGTCCGGCAGGTAACTGCAGGGGTAGGGTGCAGTTGCATAGAACTGCAACGTCTGAAAGGGAAGATCGTTGAGTTGCGTCACGCTGGCGCTGTTTCAGGGGGGCGGGGGCAGGATTTCGCGCCAGTATAGGGGCTCGAAAACCCACTGTGGGGCGGGCAGGGTGTGGTGGTGTGTGATGTGCTCCACAAACACCGCGCGTGGAAGCTCTGCCGCACCCAGCGATGCCAGGTGGCGTGTGTTCTGCTGGCAGTCCACCATCGGGATTTGGTTGCGGCGGCAAAAGGCCACCAGGGCTGCCAGCGCGATCTTGGATGCGTCCGTGCTGCGCGCGAACATCGACTCTCCAAACACCGCCTTGCCAACCGCTACGCAGTACAGCCCGCCGACCAGCACCCCGTCCACCCAGGTTTCGACACTGTGGGCATATCCTGCACGGTGAAGCGATTCATACGCTTCAACCATCTGCGGAAGGATCCAGGTGCCCGCCTGCCCGTCGCGGGGTGAGGTGGCGCAGGCGCGGATGACGTCGCCAAAAGCATGGTTGATGCGGATTTCACAGGCGGCATCACGCCGGAATTTTTCCAACGTCTTGCGCAAAGACCGGTGGAGCCGGAAGTTGGCGGTCTGCAGCACCATCCGCGGGTCGGGCGACCACCACAAAATGGGTTGCCCATCACTGAACCACGGGAATATGCCGTGCCCATAGGCTTGTAGCAGGGTGTCCACGTCCAGCGCGCCACCTGCTGCCAGCAGCCCGGGTATGGGGTCGGTTTCTCCCCAGGTCTGGGCCACATCGGGAAACTGGTCACCGGGCTCAAGCCAGGGCAATTTCATGGCGAGACAGTTGGGGGAATGGGTTTGTCACGGGCTGTGCTTTGCAGGCAGTTGGTGCATGGTGGCCTGTGAAAGGTCTTGCCCGGATTATGCAGATGCTGCAACAGCCTGGGCGGTCGCCTTGGAAACAATAGCAACCAAGGCGCATGGCGCACGTTGGCGGTGGGGAAGAAAAAAGAAAACCGCCGCAAAAAATGCTGGCGGTTGGCTTTGTGGGGACGATTTACAGGCGGGGGCTGCGTTTGCGGTCGCGTTCGTCTTCGGGCCAGGCGGAGAGGGAAAGTGGTGTGGTGCGTGTCATGGCAATTCCTTGAGAGCATCTACAACGGCTTGTGTACGCGTCTGGTTGACAAAAAAGCACTGCGGCGCGCTTATGCCGTTTCTTTGGATCAATCGCTATATTATTCATAGCTAATAGCGCACGTCCTATGGGCGCTAGAGGCCATTTTTACTTATTTTTTTTGCCTGACGGAGGATGGAAGCAGAATATCTGGTGGTATTGCAAGGTGTCAGTATCCATACACCCGCAACCCCAGCAGCACCACAACCGCCAGGCCCAGCACCAGCGCAACACCTTGCCAGAACACCACCGGGTTGCGCTCCACCAGCGGTGGTGCACGCAGGCGCTGGAACTGCGGGCCAGGCGTGTGCAGGTCGTGGATGAACTCGGACAACGCCTCCTGGCGTTTGGCCGGTTGCGGGTGCAGGGCTTTGTGCAGCACGGCATCCAGCCAGGCGGGCAGCTCGGGCCGCAGGTGGCGCACGGGCACATAACGCAGCTGTTTCACATCCGCCGGTGAACGCACCTGGGGCACCTGCAGGCCATAGGGCAGTTGTGCGGTCAGCATCTGGTAGACCAGCACCGCCAGCGAGAACATGTCCGATTGCGCGATGCCGCCGCTGCCCAGGAAATATTCCGGTGCGGTGTACTGCAGCGTGCCGACGATGGCGTCGGCACGGGCGGCGGATGTGCCCTCGGTCAGGCCTGCGACATGGGCCGATGCAAAGTCGATGATCTTCACCGTGCCACTGCGGTCGATCATCACGTTCTCGGGCCGCAGGTCCTGGTGCAGCATCTCTTTGCCGTGGAAGGCCTGCAGGCCTTTGGCGATTTGTGCAGCAATGCTGCGCACGCTGTCCAGGTCGGGCCGGGGGTGGTCGGTCATCCACTGGCCCAGTGTCTGGCCGTCCACAAACTCCATCGCCACATACACATGCTGGCGCGGCCGGTCGTTGGCGACGGGCCGCAGCACATGCGGGCTGTGGATGCGCCGTGCCACCCATTCCTCCAGTAAAAAACGATCGAGGTGGTCCTGGTTGTCGCGCAGGTCTACCGACGGCGTCTTCAGCACCACCTGCTGCCCGCTCTGGTCGTCCACTGCCAGCCACACATGGCTGCGCGCGCTGGCGTACAGCGGCCGCACCACGGTGTAGCCCTCGAACGGCATGCGCGGTGTGAGGGGCGGCGGCAGCGCCAGGCCTTCACGCTGCACCTGCAGGTTCAGCGCATAGGCGTCGGGCAGGGCGTCGATACGCAGCAGCTGCACGGTCATGTCGTCTTCGGCACCCCGCGCCTGGGCGGTGCTGACCAGTGCGCTGGCGGCAGCGTCGAAGTCGTCCGGGCAGAGCGCAAGCGCGTCATGGACTGCGGCGGCATCGATGTGCAAATACGCACCGTCGGTGGCCAGCAGGTAGATGTCGCCCACCTCGGCAGCAAGGCAGCGGTAGTCGATCTCGACGTTGGGGCCAATGCCCAAGGCACGGCCCAGAAAGGATTCGACCGACGAGAGGTGGACGCGGTGGTCCTCGGTCAACTGCTCCAGCGACTGGGCATGCAGCCGGTAGATACGTGCGTCCCCCACATGCAGCAGGTGCACCTCACGGCCCTTCACAATCAGCGCGCTGAAGGTGCAGACATAACCACGGTCTTTGTCGAAACGCGCATGGCTGCGCATGGTCTGGGCATGTAGCCAGGCGTTGGTGGCGTCCAGCACCCGCTGCGCCGAGCGGCGCACCGACCAAGCTTCTGATGTGGCGTAGTAGTCGTCCAGAAACCCCCGCACCGACGCCGCGCTGGCCTCCTGGCTGACCGCGCTGGAACCAATGCCGTCGGCCAGCGCCACCACAATACCTTTGCTGCTGCGCTGCGGCTCCAGTGGCAGCATCGCGCCATGGAAGTCCTGGTTGGCACCCTTGCGCCCGGCCCGCGAATGCTGGCCGAGGGTGACGCTCAGGGGTGTGCCCATGGGTTCAGGCGGCCTTGCGTTTTGCGCCGGTCTTGTAGTGGGTGAGGTACAGCATCATGCCGACGAACACCAGACCACCGACCAGGTTGCCCAGCACGGTGGGGATTTCGTTCCAGATCAGGTAGTCCATCAGCGTGAACTTGCCGCCCAGCAGCAGGCCGGTGGGGAACAGGAACATGTTGACGATGGAGTGCTCAAACCCCATATAGAAAAACACCATCACCGGCATCCACATCCCAATGGCTTTGCCCGACACGGTGGTGGACATCATCGCGGCCACCACACCGGTGGAGACCATCCAGTTGCACATCACGCCGCGCACAAACAGCGTGAGCATGCCCGCAGCGCCGTGGGCTGCGTAGCCCAGCGTGCGGCCCTCACCGATGTGGCCGAGCTTCAGGCCCACCGCGTCGGGGGCCTGGCTGAAGCCGAAGGTGAGGATGATGGCCATAAAAACCGACACCGTGAACGCACCCGCAAAGTTGCCCAGGAACACCAGGCTCCAGTTGCGCCACACACCGCGCCAGGTGGCTCCGGGGCGTTTGTCGATCACGGCCAGCGGCACCAGCGTGAACACACCGGTCAGCAAGTCAAACCCCAGCAGGTACAGCATGATGAAACCCACAGGGAACAACATGGCGCCAATCAGCGGGCTGCCGGTGTTGACCGACACCGTGATGGCAAAAGCCGCAGCCAGCGCCAGGATGGCACCACCCATGTACGAGCGGATGAGGGTGTCGCGGGTGGACATCAGCATCTTGGATTCACCGGCATCGACCATCTTGGTCACGAACTCGGCGGGGGCGAGATAGGCCATTTCTTTTTCCTTTGAGAGGGGGTATCTGACGACGCGCCCGGGCGGGAAACCCGTGCAGCGCAAAAACAAAAACGGCGTCCGCTGTGCCACCTGCTGTTGCGGGTGGCACAAGGGACGCCGTTATCCTGGGATGCACGATCAACACGGTGCCTGCGGCAAGCCGCAAGGCATCGGTCACCGCGCCGTCTTCAGTGCAGTGACGCAGGTGTTATGCAAATTCCATGCCGATTGTTTGGCGTAAAAATGGCCGGACGGGGCTCTGATTTGGTGCCGAAATGCGGCGCTGCAGAGGTGCAGGCCAGAGTGGGGTGCACCGCTGGCACCGCAATGGGTCAGTGGCCGTTTTTCTTGCCCGCATTAGGGCTTTGGGCAAATGCCAGGTCCGGCAGCGACAGGGTTGCTTCGGCCACATCCAGCAGGCGGCGGTTTTGGTCCATCGAGGTTTTGCGCAGTGTGCGGAAGGCCTCTTCCTCGTTCATGCCCAGGCGTTGCATGAGCACACCTTTGGCCCGCTCGATCACCTTGCGCTCGTTGAGTGCACGGCGCGCGGTTTCAAGTTCGGCCTCCATGCTGGCCATGCGCTGCGATTGGGTTTGCAGCAGCTCCAGCAGTGCTGCGGACTCTGCTGTGCCCTGTACGTCGGTGTGCGCCGGGGCGGCCTCGGGCGGGATGGCGTTGTCAAAAAATCGGTCCACCGCGTGGGTGCGCGGCGGTGGGTTGTTGCGCAGGCCCTGCAGCAGGCCTTTGGAGTCCTGCAGATCCTGCTGTGCTTCCAGAATGCGGGCTTCGCAGTCCTGGCGCAGTTGCTGCACCAGCGCGACTTGCAGTTGCCACAAGGCGTCGATACGTTCGGTGCCCACACTGAACCAGGCGTCGCTCAGGTTGCTGTCCAGCGCCGCACCGGGCCGGGCCAGGCACAGCGTGCGCCGCAGCCGCTCCAGCGTGGCGATGCCGGGCGCAATCTGCTGCTGTTCCCAGCGGCTGCGCAAAGCGGGCTCGGCAAATTCGGCAAACACGCGCAGGCTGCGCTCCTGTGCGTCGATGAGGTGGATGACCCGCTGCTGGTCGGTGTCGGTGCTGAGACCCGACGCGTAGAGCAGGGCACCCACTGCGCGTTCCTGGCCCGCCTCTTCCTGGGCCTGCACCAGGTGCAACAGTGCCACCAGCAGGCGGGAAATGCTGGGCAACACGGCCGTGTCGGCCACATGGAACACCAGCTCGATCAGTCCCGCAATCAGGTGGCTGAAGGCCGCGACCGAATCGTGTGCACCCATGGCCTGGCGCTCGATCTGGGTGCGCAGCGCCTCCAGCGCGTCCAGCCCCAGCAGCGCCCAGGCCATGAGTGACAGTGACTTGGCCGTGGCACCTTGTGCGGGCTCGGCGTGGGCCGACAGCACAGTGCGCAGACGCACCTCCACCCGCCGGGCATCGTGGATGAGTGTGTGGCGGGTGTCGGCAAACCGTTGCCCTTGGGAGGCGAGGTAAATACCCGAGGCACCACGTTCACGCTGCAGTGCCTGGATCAGCTGGCCAATCACATCCACCAGTTCGGCCTGGCTGGCGAGATGGCGTACCGCGTCAATCTCGCGCTGTTTGGCACGCAGCACCAGGGTTGACGCAGAAATGGGCGCGGCCGGATCGGGCATGCAGAAACTCCAGAAAGGCCGCGATGCTATCAGCCCAGCGCCACACTCACACGTCCGCCGTCCACACGCACACCGTGAGCACGCACCGATTGTTCGGGCGCTTCCAGACATTCACCCGTCTGCAGGTCGAAGTGGTTTTTGTACAGCGGCGAGGCCACCACAATGCGGTCGCCCACACTGCCCAGCAGGCCACGTGACAAAACGCTGGCACCCGATTTGGGGTCTACATTGTCGATGGCAAAAAAGCGGTCAGCCCCGAGGCGAAACACCGCCACATGGCGCTGGTCCACCAGGGCGCACACGCCGGTGCTGGGCAGGATGTCGTCAACCGCGCAGATGTCGGTCCAGTTTTGGTTGGTAGTCATACGGGTGTCCTTATGCGGTTTCGGCGGCCATCACAGCAGACCCGCGCTCTTCCAGTCTGGCCGGGCGAATCTGGCCGCGCTCTTCCACAAACACCACGTGTTCGTCGGTTTTGTCGCTGTTGACGAACGAGCGGAACCGTTTGCGGGTCTGCGGGTCGTTCACGGCGGTTTTCCACTCGCACTGGTAGGTGTCCACCACGTGCTGCATCTGGCCTTCCAGCTCGGCACCCAGGCCCAGGCTGTCCTTGATCAGCACGTCCTTGAGGTAGTCGAGGCCGCCTTCGAGGTTTTCGCGCCAGGTGCTGGTGCGCTGCAGCCGGTCTGCGGTGCGCACGTAGAACATCAG
>JAGOEY010000082.1:0-5507 GCA_017997515.1 Burkholderiaceae bacterium
ATGGCGGGGTTTGGTGTGCAGGGGTATGCGCTGGCGGTGGCGGGCCTGGCCGGGCTGGCGGCGCAGGCTTGATGGGCGGTATGTAAGCTGTTTTAAGGGTAAAAATGCCTTTTAGCGCCCGTCCAGCGTCCGCTTGCAGCTATGAAAATAATAGCTACTGTGCGGGCGCGTGTGCGCCAAGGCGTTGCGCGTGGTAACCGGCGCCGCACCGGCCCCACTGCAGGTGGATGAGGCTGAAGTGGAGTTCAGTGCCATCCGGGCGCAGGGCGCGGGTGGGCAGAACGTCAACAAGGTGTCCAGCGCCATCCATCTGCGTTTTGACATTCCCGCGTCTTCCTTGCCCGACGGCGTGAAGGAGCGCCTGCTGGCGCTGCGCGACAGCCGCATCACCGACGCCGGGGTGCTGGTGCTCAAGGCCCAGCAGCACCGCACCCAAGAAATGAACCGCGCCGACGCACTGGCCCGCCTGAACGAGGTGGTCAACAGCGTTGCCGTGCCGCCGCGTGTGCGCCGCGCAACCAAGCCGTCCTACGGCTCCAAACAGCGCCGCCTGGAGGGGAAAAGCCAGCGTTCCGAAACCAAAAGCCTGCGCGGCAAGGTGCAGGATTGAACCCGCGCCGCCGCGCCATTTGACCAGCGTCAATCCCCTGCGTTGTCGAGCGGTTATTCTGGACACCTCACAACAAGGAGATTGACATGTACCAACGCATTCTGGTGGCCACCGACGGCTCGGCTTTGTCCAAAAAGGCCGTGAAACACGCCATTGCCCTGGCCGCAAGCACGGGTGCCGCGCTGGTCGCTCTGAAGATCGTGCCGCGTTACCCCATGAGCTTTTTTGAAGGCAGCGCAACCGTGACGATCGACAGCATCAAGGCCGCCGAGTCCAAGTGGGCCGAAGAAGCGGGCGCGCAGCTCGACAGCATCGTGGCAGAAGCCGCCGCCGCTGGTGTGAAGGCCAAGTCCACCGTGGTCAAGTCCGACCTGATCGCCGAGTCCATCATTGCCGCAGCCAAGAAACACAAGGCCGACATCGTGGTGATGGCCTCCCACGGCCGCAAGGGCATCAAGCGCATCCTGCTGGGCAGCGAAGCGCTGGCGGTGCTGACACACTCTGAAGTGCCTGTTTTGATCCTGCGCTGAAACAGGCGCACCCCCAGGCTTCGCGGACTACGTTCCGCTGCTCCTTCCCCCTTGCAGGGGGCAACACCAGTGGACTGGCAGAGCCAGATCCACGGTGTTTGCTGGAAGGGGGCCTGTGCTGCGGCTTGGAGGATGGAAATTCGTCCCCATCTGGCATGTTTCCCCTTCTGCCGAAAGGTGCCAGATGACCGCCACACTCAAGATCGATTTTGTCTCCGATGTTTCCTGCCCCTGGTGCGCCGTAGGGCTGGGCGCGCTGGAGCAGGCCATGGCGCGGATCGGCGCCGACCTGCAGGTGGATCTGCACTTTCAGCCCTTTGAGCTGAACCCCCACATGCCCGTAGGTGGCCAGGACATCAACGAACACCTGGCCGAAAAATACGGCTCCACACCCGAGCAGCTGGAGCGCACGCGCGAAGCCATCCGCCAGCGTGGTGCCGACGTGGGTTTTGTGTTTGGTGCCGGCAAACGCAGCCGCATCTACAACACCTTTGACGCCCACCGCCTGTTGCACTGGGCCGAGCTGCAAGGCGGTGGCGCACAGGAAGCGCTGAAAAAGGCGCTGTTCAAGGCCTATTTCACCGACGGCGAAAGCCCCGAGTCCCACGACCTGCTGCTGCGCCTGGCCACCGAGTCCGGCCTGGACGCCACCCGCGCCAGCGCGATTCTGGCGGGCGACGAATACGCCGCCGAAGTGCGTGCGCGGGAGCAGTTCTACCTGCAACGCGGCATCAACTCCGTGCCCGCCGTCATCATCAACGACAAACACCTGATCTCGGGCGGCCAGCCGGTGGAAGTGTTTGAGCAGGCGCTGCGACAGCTGGCAGCCGAAGCTGCGTAGTGACTACTCACCCCCAGGCTTCGCTTCGCTCTCGCCAACCCCCTTGCAGGGGGCGACACCAGTGGCCTGGCAAAGCCAGCTCCACGGTGTCTGCTTGAAGGACTGCACGCGCCTCATGCGGTTGGATGTGGCGGGTTGAGTAGTTACGCCGCATGCATACAGATTTGCTGCAAATAAGATAGCTTAATGCGCCCGTACTGCGGGCGCTAGAAGCCTATTTGGTGCATATTTTTACACCCACATCGCCCCCACTGCGCAAAGCCCGCAGGGCAAGCGCCCCTCCAGCACATACCGCGGAACCGGCTTTGCCGGGCCGCTGGTATGGCCCCCTGCAAGGGGGAAGGAGAAGCGGAACGAAGTCCGCGCAGCCTGGGGGTGTGCCTATTTATTCCACCGGGTTGGCGGCCAGCCAGTTGGCGGGGTACTGGCGCATGAACTCCTTGGCCTTTTCCACCCGCACGCTCAGCCACGCGTCGTAAGCCCCTTCGTTCAACACGGCCAGCATGCGTTTTTCGCTGCCGGGGTGCTGGTAGCGGTGGATCAGCGCATGGCTGTTGGCGTTGACCGTCAGCAGTGTGTAGCTGATGAGTTCTTCGCCTGTGGGGGCTGCCCAGCGGGCCCACAAACCTGCCACACCCATCGGCTGCCCGTCCACACGGAAGACGCGGGTGGGCACGGCCTTGCCGCTGCGCCAGTCGTCTTCAAAAAACGCCGCCATGGGCACGATGCAGCGCTGGCCCTTGAGCCAGGCATCACGGAAGTTGGCCGAGGTGGTGACAGTCTCTGACCGCGCATTGACGAGTTTGGGCGCGCGCAGCTTGCCGTCGGATGCCGACTTGACCCAGTCCGGCACCAGGCCCCATTGGGCTGGCACCAGCTCGCGGGCAACGCCCGTTGGCGCCGTTACGGCTGCGGGGGTGGCGTCATCCAGCACGGTAGGGGCTGCATCTTCGCGGGCCACCGCACGCACCATCAGCCCCGGTTTGCGCGGCCACATGTCGCGCGCGCCTACATCGCTGGGGGGCTCGACGTTAAAAACGTCGCGGTAAAGGTGGGCTTGCTGCAGGGTTTCGTAATGGGTGCTCATGCCTGAGTATGGCGCACGAAGAAGGCGTCAAACAGCGGTAGCAGCGTCGCAAAGTCTGCGCCAAAGCGGCTGCGGTTCACAAAGTACGCCTCACAGGCCACCGGGAAAAACTCGCTGATCGATTCCGCACCATACGCATCCAGCCAGGGCTGTGCGCCACCAAAACGCTCGGCGATGATGACCTGCTCGCGGAATCTGTCGTACGCGGGCTGCAGCACCGCAAACCATGCGGCGCGTGCTTCGCGGGCGTTGGTGCTGCCCATGAAGCCGGGCGGCAAGGGGGGGCAACCGTCGGGTTCGCCGTTACACATGTCGATTTTGTGGATGAACTCGTGCACCACCACGTTGTAGCCGTCCTGTGCGCTGGCACCCGCCTGGGCCACGTCGTGCCAGCTGAGCATGACCGGGCCACGTTCCATCGCCTCGCCACTGAGCACTTCGTCGTAGAAGTGCACCACACCCGCGTCGTCCACGGCTTCGCGCCGGGCCACCACTTCACCGGCGTGCACCACGATGCCCACAAAATCGCCGTACCAGGCCAGCGCCTCGGCCGGTGGGCCAAAGTGCAGCAGCGGCAGGCAGGCCTGGGCGGCAATGGCGATGGCCATGGCGTCGGTGACCACCAGGCCTTCTGCGCCGTGGAATTCCTTGCCGCCCAGAAAGTGGCTGCTGAGCAGGCGCAACTGGGCGACTTCAGCCTCGGGCCGCGCGTGCAGGAAGGGGTAGGCGTCCAGCGTGGTGTGCCACAAGCCGTCGGGTAGGGGCCGCGCCGCGTTGGGTAACAGCTTGCTTGCACGGTGGACGGTGCGGCTGGTGCGCAGGCGGTGCCACAGGTCGGAAAGCCCCATGTGTACGCCTCTCAGACCAGTGGGATGCGTTGCAGGCCGCCGTCCGTCAGCCGCAGCACTTCGGCGCGGGGTGGGGTGGCGGCCAGGTCCCAGTCGCTCAGCACGGTGCGCTGCAGGCCGTTGCCCAGGTCGTGTTCTGCCGGGCGGTGGGTGTGGCCGTGGATGAGGGTGGTGGCCTGTGCGGCTTGCAGCCATTGGCAGGCGGCGGTGCTGTCCACATCGGCGTACACAGTGCCCGCATGTTTGCGGCTCTCACTCTGGGTGCGGATGTTGCGGGCTATAGCCCGGCGTTGCTCCAGCGGCTGCGCCAGAAAGTGCTGCTGCCACTGCGGGCTGCGCACCTGGGCGCGAAACTGCAGGTAGTCCACATCGTCCAGGCACAGTGCGTCGCCATGGCTCAGCAACCAGCGCTGGCCCGCAAAATTCAGGGCCGTGGGGTCGTCCAGGCCGGTGACCTGGCAGGCCTGCAAGAAGGCCGGGCCCACCAGAAAGTCGCGGTTGCCGTGCATGAAATACACCGCCCTTGTTTGTGCGGTGCTGCGCAAGACAGCGGCGCAGCGGGCTTCAAACGATGTGGGCTCCAGCGCCGCATCGTCGCCCACCCACACCTCGAACAGGTCACCGAGGATCAACACGGCGTCGGCCGGGGTGTGCGCCATGTACTGCGCCCAGGCCTCGAAGGTTTCGGGCTCAGACGCCTGCAAATGCAGATCAGAAATGAAATCGACCACGCGCCAGTGCGGCGGGCTGTGCAGCTCCGCGCACCGGGGCGTGGCCGATTCCATGGCTGGGATATTTAGACCACAACTGCCTTGACGATCACCACGTCTTCAACGGGCACGTCTGAGTGGCCGCCCTTGTTGCCGGTGCGCACGGCCTTGATCTTGTCGACGACTTCGGTGCCCGCCACCACCTTGCCAAACACGGCATAACCCCAGCCGGAGGCGGTGGGGGCGCTGAAGTTCAGGAAGTCGTTGTCCTTGATGTTGATGAAGAACTGCGCGGTGGCGGAGTGGGGTGCGTTGGTGCGCGCCATGGCCACGGTGTAGTTGTTGTTCTTCAGGCCGTTGTTGGCTTCGTTGTCGATCTGTGCGTCGGTGGGCTTTTGCGCCATGCCCGGCTCAAAACCGCCACCTTGCACCATGAAGCCAGGGATCACACGGTGAAAAATCGTGTTGTCGTAGTGGCCCTTCTTCACGTAGCTCAGGAAGTTTTCGACCGACTTGGGGGCCTTTTCCTGGTCGAGTTCAAGGGTGATGACGCCGTGGTTGGCAATGTGGAGTTCGACTTTGGGGTTGCTCATGCTTGTTCCTAAAAGATGGGAGGAGGGAGGACTGCTTCGCGCTGCTGGGAGTGTGCACCACCCCTTCCAGGGGTACCGCGGAACTGGCTTTGCTAGGCCGCTGGTATCGCCCCCTGGGGGGAGGCGCCGCAGGCGCTTCGGGGGGTTACTTAATCAGAGTTGCCGAGTTGATGGTGATAGGCGTGGTGGGCACGTTCTGGTACGGGCCCTTGTTGCCGGTGGCCACGCCCTTGATCTTGTCCACCACCTCAGCGCCGCTCACCACTTTGCCGAACACGGCATAACCGT